>DASPKH010000128.1:0-2263 GCA_035628175.1 Patescibacteria group bacterium | reverse complement strand
CTACCAATTGTTATTCTATTACTGGCTTTGCCAACATTCGTACTCATGGTGCGCGCAGGCTATACGGGTGGGCAAATTCGCCATCCAGAGCTTATTCCGGGCGGCATCCCTGCTACATCAGTCAATCCAGATAATGATTAGTTTTCAAAGGCTAGTTGTAAAACTTTAGTAAGCCAACTCTTGTAAAAGAGTTGGCTTTTTCTTTTAAAACCCATGTTACGAATTTTTAAAAAACTTTATTTAGAATCAGTCCAAATAAATTTGGAAATAATACAACAAGTCTATAAATTTGCACCATAATTAAATTAAGTCTAAATAACATTTGCTGATTTCTGCTATGAAAAAGTTTTTTGCACCACGGCTTTTTACAGTTTTAGCGCTCTCTACAATGCTTCTTGCATCATGTGAGGAAGATCCAATTGAGCCAAAGCCGGGGTATCAGGTTCCGACAACATATAATTTTGAAAATGTGTACTATGAAGGCCAGTCTGACCGCCTGAGAATGCTTGAGGAAATTTCCACATACATGAAGACAGCTACAACGCCGGGTACCACGCTTAGCGCACAAAAGCTGAAAGAAATGTACGGTAACGTCGGGAATCATTTCACTTTTACATCTACTCGCCAGCTGAAGGACAAAACCTTTGCTCCTGACCGAGAAACTGTTGAAAATATGATGGATGCTCTGGCAGCCGCAAGCGCCTCTACTACTCCGGGTTCAAATGGTGTAGCAGGAATTGTAACAAGCAACGACGGGACAAAAAAATATCTTTTTGATGCAAATGGTTTTGAGCATATTCAGCTTATCGAAAAAGGGTTGATGGGTTCAGCGTTGTATTACCAGGCGACAGGCGTGTATCTCACTGAGGACAAAACAGGCGATAATATTGATAATACAACGGTAAAGCCGAATGAGGGAACCCCGATGCAGCACCATTGGGATGAGGCATTTGGATACTTTGGCGTGCCTAAAGATTACCCTGCAAACAAGACTGGTTTGAAATTCTGGGGACGCTATGCTGACAGCCGTGAAGCAAAGCTCCAGAGCGGCACAAAAATCATGAACGCGTTTTTAAAAGGCCGTGCAGCAATCAATAATAAGGATATGAAAGCGAAAAACGAAGCAATTACAACAATCCGCACAGAATGGGAAAGAGCTTCTGCTGCCTCAGCAATTTCATACCTTAACCAGGCGAAAGCTGGTTTCGCTGATGATGCTATTCGCAATCATACCCTTTCAGAAGGAATTGCTTTTATTAATGCTTTAAAATATAACCCTGCGAAGAAAATCACCGACGCACAGATCGCAACGATCATCGACACACTTGGCACAAATCTTTATAACGTTACACTCGCACAAATTAACTCTGCCCGTGACCAGCTCAGCGCAATTTATGGCATGGACGCGATGAAAGATTCACTATAATTGAGCCTTGATTTTTTAGCTTTAAAAACAATGAATTCACTCTGTGAAATAGCGCAGGGTAAATTTTTCCAAAAAAGTCTTAAAAAGTTTTTTAAAAGATATGACCAGGTTTTTAAAACAGTACGGAATAATAGCGGTTGTGGCGCTTGGAATCCTCTCATCCTGCCGTGACGAGCCGACGAATACGCCTGACGTGAATTTCGACCGCAAGGCGATGCTACAGAATATCGCTGATAATATCATTGTTACTGAGTACATAACTTTTAAAACGCGGGTTTTAGAGCTGGACGCGGCTATAAATGATTTTACTCTGGCTCCTAATGTGGCAGCTCTCCAGCAGTTACGCAGTAGTTTTAAAACGGCATATCTCGCATGGCAGCGTGTTTCTGCTTTTGAAATCGGTCATTCGGCTGATCTTGCCCTTCGCGCAAATGTCAATACCTTTCCCACGGATGTCACTGCAATTACGGCAAATATCAATTCCGGTAATTATAACCTCGGTACAGCATCAAACCTTAAGGCAAAGGGTTTTCCGGCCCTTGACTATCTGCTGTATGGAGCAGGAACAGAAGATGAAGTTTTAAAACTGTACACAACGGATGTCGATGCTGCAAAACGCACAAATTATCTCAAGGCAATCAGCAACGACCTGAAGACTCATGCTGTTGCCGCGGCTGATTCCTGGGCGGGAAATTATCGTAACACATTTATTAATAATATAGGCACTGATAAAGGTAGTTCGATTGGGCAATTAGTAAATGAGCTGAATTTCGACTGGGAAATTATTAAAAACCCGAAAATCGGGATTCCGCTTGGCGTAAAAAGCATGGGAACGCC
>DASPKH010000127.1:0-5889 GCA_035628175.1 Patescibacteria group bacterium | reverse complement strand
CAGGCGATGTGGATGTGTCACCTGGATTTTTCTTTGGCGCACTAATGGAATTTAAAGGCCTGTACGCCGTTCATCTTGCAGCACAGGCTCGCTGGCTTGATGGTGATGGCCTTACAGAAGATAAACCGTATCCGACATTTGGATTTACATATGATCTGGTTTTAAAACTGTATAAAAGCGATCCCCCTGCATTTTTTACACCAATCGGCGTGTTTGGTATTTCAAAAGAATGGCTAATCGTAAAATCTCAGGATTCCGCGATTCAGCGGTTCTCCAATGATATTTCAGACTGGCAGATGAAGTTATACCTCGGAGCGGATTTTGCACTAACACAGAATTTTCACATTAAGGCTGTAGGCGGTGCGGGCCTTTTACTCGCGGACAACATGTTTTTTACACGTAAAGTTTTTCCTGCCATTCGCCTTTCATCCGATTTTGCTTTTTAAAAAAGTCCCATTCATAAAAAAGCTTTTAAAACAATTGCGACCAATAGCACAAAAGTTTTAAAAGCTTTTTTATTTTTAAAAACTACGCTTTTTCGGCAATATCCACTTCTGTCTTGTCAAATTCCTGACGCCCGCCAAGTACCAGTGCCGCAGCAGCAATACTGGCAAGTGAATCGGAATAGGTAAATATCATCGTTTCAGCAGGAAAATTGTCTTCGTACGGATGCCCGAGGACAATGGCAATTGAAGGTTTTCCATGCGCCAGGTAGCGGGCTACATCGTGGAATTTCTCGGGAATACCAACGCAGCCCTTATACGATTTCACACGAGAAAATATCGCGAAGACCACTATTTCTGCTTCAGATGTACCAGCTTTAAAAGCCTTTAAGTCATCTTCACTGATAGTATCATCAATAAAACCAAAATCGGAGTTCTGCTCGCTTACCTGCCCTAAAAACTGGAAAAATTGCGCTGCAGGCTGAATTTCTTCATCACACAAAAGCGCAAATGCTGCTATATTTTTAAACTGTTCAAGGGGCAGCAGATTTTTATTTCCGGTAATCTTCACAGCTTTCCGCGCTGCGATCAGCCCAAGCTTTGAGGAATTTTCATCGTGGTATTCATATTCGAGCTTCCCGCCTTTTAATAGTCCGCACCATTCCTTTTCTGTTAGAATTTTTTCAACTGATTCCTTCATTTCATCCATTGGTAGGTCACCGCTTTCCAGCGCTTTCTGCACAGCTTCTAATGCTTCACCTGGTTCTACCGGCATAAGAACAATATCAGCGCCGGCTTTAAGCGCCCTCACGGCCGCCTCTCCACTGCTAAAATTATCAGCAATCGCCTTCATATCAAGCGCATCTGTCACGATAAGCCCTTTAAAACCAAGATCGCTTTTTAAAACATTTGTAATCACATTGCGAGACAGTGACGCCGGAACAGTTTCTCCCTGCTGCAATTCAGGAACAGCAAGGTGGGCCACCATTACCGAGCGGACACCTGCTGCAATGGCTTTTTTAAAAGGAATAAATTCAAGTGATTCAAACCGCTCGCGGGAGAAATTTAAAAAAGGAAGCTCCATGTGGGAATCTTCCAGCGTATCGCCGTGGCCTGGAAAGTGTTTTGCGCAGGCCATCACTCCTATACTTTGTGTTCCGCGAATATAGGCCTCAGCGTGTGGCGAAACTTCCTCTGGCGTTTCACCGAAGGCGCGAATGCTGATAATAGGATTTTTGGGGTTTGAATTCACATCGCATACAGGGGCAAAATTCCAGTGGATGCCGAGCTGCCTTGCATCGTCAGCGATTGCGCGCCCAATTTCTTCTGTTGTCGCAATATCGCCTTTTCCAAGCGCCATCGCATGTGGATATGCTGTGCCGCCTTCCAGACGCATTGCTGTGCCAAATTCAAAATCTGCGCTAAAAAGCAGAGGAATTGCTGCACGGCTCTGGAGTTCCGTCACAACGCGAGCTGTTTGCTCCGGCGTCGCCTTAAAAATGCAGAATCCGCCTATTCCATCCTCTACCAGCATATTGATTTTTTCACGGTAATCAGCATTTTCAAGGTAATCACTGATATTCAATTCCGGCATTATACATTGCGCCGCGAGCAGCCGCGATGAGGAGATTTTTGCCATATAACGTTGTAAAGCCATATTTTTAAAAGTATTTACAGTTTTTCAAATCTACGAAAAAACAGATAAGGCGGCTCCATTACGAAGCCGCCTTTAACAATTTCCTTTATTTTATTGAAGGAGCTCTAGATCGTCGCCTTCAAATTCGTGGATCATCTCACGATACGAGTCATTAATACGTTCCGGCTTATGCGTTGCCGGGTTGAGATGCACCATTATGGATTTTGCCCGTACAATTAGTTTCCCGTTTAAGAGCTGTATCACCTGCTCAAATTCAAATGACGAATTTTTAATGTGCGAAACGCGTGTTAAGACCTCGTATTCATCATCAAATTGCGCCGCGTGAAAATAATCGATCTCAGTGTGAGCTACTACAAAACGATGCTTTGAGACAAACGTGCGAGAGTCAATAGGCAGCCCGATCTCTCGAAAATACTCCACACGCGCCGCCTCCAGCCAATAGAGGTATACTGCATTATGCACGATGCTCTGCCGGTCTACATCATATGTACGAACGCGACTTTTTAGGGAATGTTTGTAAAGGGAATGTTCTGTAGGCGGTGCCGGAAACGTATCTTTTGCCGCTCCTTCGTTCGTTATTTCCTGCTCTTCCATTAGTATTTACTACGTAAAATTGTAAAGCGTAATTTTTAAAGATTTGCTGCGTGTACAAAACTACGGCAAAAACTCAATTCACAAACTATTTTTCCTCTTCCATACCAAAAAGAATTTTAATTTTCTGCCACGTTTTGGCCTGTGTATCTTCAAACCGAGAGAGGTCACTCAGCGACTTGCTTTTTGTGTAGCGTTTTAAAAAAACTGACTCTTCTTCCAGCAGCGCCGAAATTTCTTCCATATCGCCTAAAAGCTGTGCATCAGCAAACGACAGTGTCGGCATTGCTTTCAAACGTTTGAGCTGACCGTTGATAATTCCAAGCGTTTCACTCACAGACGTAATCAGAATATCCACCTGATCAGCATTATAATTCTGATTATCCAGGCTCTCGTGGATCGCTGCCAGCGAAATATAGGCAAGATATAAACTGGACGAGCTCATCGCGCCAACGGACTCCATTAACTGTTCATTTTCCGACTGAACTTTTTCAAAAATCGGCCTCTCCACAGGAGCTTTTTCCGCAATGGTCTGCGCCGAAACCGGGAAAACAAAAGCAAAACCCAGCGAAATACCAACAATATATTTTTTCATTTTTTTAAAATTTCTTTTAAAAACTTCCCAAAAGTCCGAACAAGATGATTTTTCTTTGAAAAACGTTTAATGTCACGTTATCATTCTTTTAAAGCTACCTGTACAGTATTCATAGGGAGAAAGTCAGACGTATAATCGCACAGTGAGTATTATGCATTAAAACATTTGAGATTCTTTACTCTGCTTCAGAATGAAGCTGTTAGAACTCTGCAAATTCTTGTAAAACCTCATCAATAATCTGAGCTGCCTCCCCCACCTGACTTTTTAAAATCTGGTGATGGAACACTGCACGAAACCATCCGACTCTTCCGGAAGAGATCAGTAAACCGCGCTCTCTGCACTTTTGTAAAAATAGCTCTGGTGAAACCGGCACATGCACTTTAAAAAGTACTATATTTGTTTCCACACGTGTTAGGTCTACTTCTGTAAATTCGCCCTCAGCAATCTTCACCGCAAATTCCCGTGCCTTCTCATGATCGCTTTTTAAAGTCGGCAACTGGTTTTTTAAAGCATACAGCGCTCCCGCTGCGAGAATTCCTGCCTGGCGCATTCCCCCACCGAGAATTTTTCGCCATTTGCGCGCTGCATCAATATGCTCTTTTTTTCCAACAATAATCGAGCCAACCGGCGCGCCTAAGCCTTTTGAAAAACATACCGACAGCGTATCAAATGGTTCGGCCATTTCTTTTAAAGCAACCCCACTCGCCACACTCGCATTCCAGATACGCGCGCCATCACAGTGAAAGGCAATATCATTCTCGCGTGCGATTTTTTCAATTTGGAGCACATATTCCTGCGAAATTACCGCTCCGCCGTGGCGATTATGCGAATTTTCCAGCGCAATCGCCGCCGTTTTCGGGAAGTAATACACATGCGGGCGAATCGCTTCACGAATCGCGTCCGGCTCGGGGCTTCCGCGCTCCGACGGCACGCAATACAGCTGCGTCCGCGAGATCACCGACGCGCCGGCAGTCTCATAATGAAAAATATGCGACTCCGCCTCACAAATCACCTCGTCGCCCGTGCGCGTGTGTATCGCCAGGCAAATCTGGTTTCCCATTGTCCCGCTCGGCACAAATATCGCTGCTGGTTTGCCAAAAAGCTCCGCCGTGTATTCCTGCAGCTCGTTTATCGTGGCATCTTCGCCGTAGACATCATCGCCGACGTCGGCCTGTGCCATCGCCTCACGCATTTCGGGCGTTGGCTTTGTGACTGTATCGCTTCGTAGGTCTATCATTCTTTAAAACTTATGTTTCCGTTTGTATCAAGTAATAAATTTACTTCAAAAGCAACATCCGTAACCGGAATTCCAACGTTACAACTAAATATGAAATTTTCATTTTTAAAACTTTCAAATGAAAATTGGTTAATTGTTGTACTTCTCGAATCAAAATTGTTGAAATCTGCGAAAAAGCTTTTGTCAATTGTCTTTTTAAAAATCTCAATTCCATCTTTTAAAACTATCAAATCAACAAGAATTTCTGGCGTTTTAAAAGCGCTTTTCCTAATATTCGGATAAAATTTCGCAGGAATCGAAAGTATCTTTTTCGATTGATATTGTTTCAGGTGAATTTCAAATTTCTCGCTTTTAAAAACAATCGTTGTATCGAAGCTCACCGTTTTCTTTGAGTTAACAAGATATTCTTTTAAAAGCGCTTCCTGGTCAACGTTGACAAATTCCTCATCATCCTGCGCAAAAGCGAAGGAAGCCGAAAAGATAAAAAGCATTAAGGCAAATTTTGCGAAATAGCTCATGCGCTTTTAACAATTCTATTAAAAAAACCAAATATACGCCATTTCGCACTTTTTAAAACGCCATTTCTTGCGCCCGTGCGCGAATTTTTATAATTTCACATTATTAAAAATATTCCGACTCAAAATTTTCTTTTAAAAGCTTTTCAATGACATCACTTTCCGACAAAATCCTTTCAGCACAAACCGTTCACGGCATCGCGCCGCACGACGTGAAATATGATTTTTCCTCCATCGCCGGTGTTTTAAAAGCACGCGCGGACGACGAGCGCACGTGGATGATTTATTACGATGAGCAGAATAATCGCACCGAAGCCTTTTTTAAGGCCTTTGTTGAGAGGGTACGTCAAACGGCTGGGCTTTTAAAAGCGAGCGGACTAAAGCGCGGCGACCGGATAGCGACGGCGGCGCATAATCACCCGGACACGATTGTGCAGTATTTTGCCGCGTGGATGCTCGGCGCGTGCGCGGTGCCGCTTAATATGACGGAGGACGACGCGCGGATTTCCTACATTCTGCAGAATTCCCGCGCGAAACTCGTTTTCTGCCGCGAGGAATATTCCGCGAAAATTGAGGCGCTTTTAAAAACTGATGTTTTAAAAGAAAAAGCTTTAAAAATTATCCCGGTATATAATGACGAGTCGCGCGACGGCGGTTTTCACGAGCTTTTAAAAGGCGTCGAAATGGTGGAATTTCCTGAGGGCGATATGCTCGACGACGAATGCCTCATCGTGTACACGAGCGGCACAACGGGAAACCCGAAAGGCGTTGTGCTTGTGCAGCGGAATTTGTTTGCCGACGGCACTTCTATCGCCGCGTGGCACGGCATTGACGCGACGCAGCGCATGATG
>DASPKH010000126.1:0-5914 GCA_035628175.1 Patescibacteria group bacterium | reverse complement strand
CGCCTTCGCGCGCATCTTTTAAATGCGTAGTAAAGACTTGCTGCCCGGCTGCATTATAGATACGAAGCGTCACATTCTGGTCTTTTAAAAGCGTGAATGTGATGTTTGTTGTTTTTTCAAATGGGTTTGGTGCATTGTCGAGTTTGAAGTGTAAAGCTGCGTTTTCATAAATACTGCCACCGATTACAGAAAAATTCCAGACTTGACTAAATTCTCCCCAGCCAGCATCGTTTTTTGCTCGAATTCGCCAGAAGAAAACACCACCACCATCTTTTGTAAAAACAGCTTCCTGTCCTTGATAACTCGTTGTTGTAAGATTTGAATCTCTAACAACTACTTCACTAAATGTTGTGTCAAATTTTGAAACTTCAATCCAGTAAGATGTAGTATTTTCAACTGATCTCCATTTAAGGATCGGATTTGGACCTTGCGCGCTATTATTTTCCGGTGAAACTAACTCCACCCGTGCCGGGAGCTGCAATTGCACAGTAAACGAACGTGCTCCGGAAAATTCTCCCCAGCCATTAGTATTTGCAGCTTTTACACGCCAGTAGTAGGTCTTTCCATGAGAAAGATTTTTAAAAGAATATTCCTCATTGGTAATGGTAGAATCTCTTTTTAAAACGGTCGAGAAATCAGCTTTTTCAGAAAGTTCAAACCAGTATTTTGTGACATTTACTCCGTCCCGCCAGGAGAAATGAACGGAATCAGACTCAACGACTTCTTTATCAGAAGGAGAAATGAGAGAAATAATATCGGCTACACCGGTAGAAGTGAAATCAACTTTCACATTTTCAGCGCTTACAGTCACATTTTTTGTTGCTGATCCGAATGCGTCCCCTGTTGCTGTCAGCGTTACAGCGCCGGTCGTTCCCGTCATCGGAATAGCGTAACCACCTGACGTTGATGTTACAGCGTAGAAATTTCCTTTACTCGGTGTGATCGTAACGCCGGAAAGTCCTTCGCCCACGTCACAAATTCCATTACTGTTAAAATCATTATAAACAACACCTGTAATGTAATATTCAGACCGTTTTCCAAAATTTTGTGTGATCACGAAAGGCCCGACCTGGTTTTGTCCGCCGTTCGTTCTGGATATCCCCACGCCAATCTCTGTAAAGACAGTATTTTCAAAATTCTGGATATTTTTACGATGCCCGAGGTCCTTCTGATTTTGCTCACCCCAGTCCACGTTGAGTCCCGCATGTCCATACCAGAGGCTTCGGGAGTACGCAGAAATATTTTCACCTGCCGAAGTCCAGCCTTTATAGCCCTCAGTATTCATACGGTCGAACGGACTTGAACCGTTTGCACCGGTATGGCTTTGAATATTATTAGCTTTCATCCACTCAGAGTGTTTACGCGAGGAAGCGATAAGCATAGGATGAAAAGCGAGAGGCGGGCGGGAAGGATACTTTTCAAATTGGGATTTTATAAGTTCCTTATCAATTTTAAAAAAAGTGTAGGCACCAAGCACATCCGGATCGGTAGTATTTGCAAGACGCTCACCTTCAGCTTTTGGATTTGCCCTGGCACGATTGACAAGTTCAAGAATATACTGCTCTTCAGCAGTTGGATCTCCATGGCTGTAGGCGGTTTGCTGGGGTGAAGCCGCAAGAGGTTTAGCATACAGGTTTGTATGCTTTGTGTTGTTTTCTACACAACTTGGGTTTCCGGATGCAGGTGCTACATGCTGCGCCAGGACTGGAGAAGCTCCTAGAATAGCTACGGTGCTTGCAAGAAGAAAATGTTGGCGAGTTTTCATAGGCTGTAAAAAAAAGTGGTAGTGAAGATGAATTTTTGAAAAAAGCGAATTATTTTAAGCTTTGCTGAAGTATAATAAAAGTACAGATGCTATAACCTACAATTCTGTTCGTGTAAATCATACCTCAATTGTTCATGGAAGCAGCCCAGTGAAACCATGTCACAAAAATATCACTCAACAGTTTAGCACCGGTGTAGCCTTCCAGCATCAAGTGTTCAATCTCTGCTATCCCATATGCATTACTGACAATATCTGCACAAACTTTCATTCCAAGAATTGAACCAGTAGTCATAACTTTCCGGCAAAAAATAGGAGAAAGTTTTTTGAAGGTTTTGTAAAATTTCGAGGTCGCGTAAAGGTACATGATTTGCAACGGCTCAACGAATATTTTA
Organism: Patescibacteria group bacterium; assembly: GCA_035628175.1. GTDB lineage: Bacteria > Bacteroidota > Ignavibacteria > Kapaibacteriales > DASPKH01 > DASPKH01. The sequence goes on along the minus strand of DASPKH010000126.1, from coordinate 3,757 downwards.
GCCGTTTGCTTTGTTCACCACCGGTAATATTGCAAAAAAGATCTGGGCACTAGAGGTATGCCGGATTGCATTATTCAGCATATTATACTCCACACGCTTGGTGTAGAAACCTCAATACACCAATCGATGATCGTGCCATGGAAAAATTAATATTTATGCCTTGTGCGTCCGGGATATTTGAAACTGTCTGCCAGTTCTCAGCAATTACCCGTCTATTATGAGTCTTGTAAGTTTCATCTTTGATCATTCAGTCCCTGTACCATAATTCGTATTGTTTTACATGATCGCGAATAAGCAGCAAGAGCTGGGGTACATAAATTTGATCATAAATACTGATCTGGGAAAAATCGATTATACTAGCTATGGCTGTAAGTCCTCTACCACGCAGATCGTGGATTATCCGGCTATAAATCGCGTCCTTTTCGCTGAATGCGGAACTCAGCGTTTAACAATGCATTATCTGATGCTTCCGCTATAATATAACCTGCCCATTCGTCAAAGATTCTTGTTTCGTACCCAAGAATTGAGGACCGATAATTGAAAAATATACTCCCGACATAATAGCCTGATCATCCGATGAAAACCGACTGAAAAGAAAGTGTTCCACCTTTGTAGCGTGAATCCCTGAGGTTTTAATAGCTTGTGAAGCAAGGTCAAGAATTTCCTGATGTGAAAGCATAATGAGTAAAGATCGGTTATAGAACGATACTCCAATTTAAGATGAATTATATGAATTTGCAAAAAATATGGCTTCTTAAAAAGAATCTAAAAAGAAATAGGGGAGAAACTGTGATAATCACTTTTTTAAAAATGCCGTTACGCTAAAAAGGCGTAATTTTGCAGAAATTTTTACCATATTAAAAACTAATGATGCTGCCCAAACTCCTGCTTTTTGATATTGACGGCACACTTATTCGCTGGAAGCGTGGCCGTTCGACGGAGATCACTCGCAGGCTGGTAGGCGATGTTTTAAAAAAAGACCTCCCTGAAGGTTCGCTTACAAGCTTTGCCGGAAAGACTGACCTGCTTATTTTTAAAGAGATTGCTGATATTTTGCAATTGAGCGATGACGAGCTGCAAAACGCACTCCCTCAGTTGCAAAGTGGATTAGTAGATTTGTGCAGGGAATATATTTCACCGGAGCACATAGACCTCTTGCCAGGCGTACCAGCTCTTTTGAAAACTCTTGTAGAAGACAAAAATGTCGAACTGGGCCTTGTAACGGGAAACCTGAAACAGTCCGCGTTTTTAAAACTTAGTGCGTATGGCCTTGACGAATATTTTTCGCACGGCGCTTTTGGCTGTGACCACATTGAGCGGCGACAGTTACCGCTGATTGCCATTCATCGTGCAAATGAAGTAAAAGGACAGGAGGTTTTTAAAAATCATAATAGCGTGATTATTGGTGATTCTCCGCGGGACATAGATTGTGCTGTAGCAAATTCCATTCCGGTAGTCTGCGTTGCTACAGGTGAATCCTCTATTGAAGAATTAGAGTCACATGACCCAACACTGGTTTTAAAAGATTTTTCCGATATTGAGCGTTCTATACGCGCACTGACGAGCTTACATTAGTTTTTAAAAAAAGGATGAATGAAAAAGAATATTATAATAGCAATTGACGGGCCTGCCGGATCAGGGAAAACCACAACAGCAAAAATGCTGGCTGACCGGTTGAACTACATATATATTGATACCGGTGCCATGTACCGTGCCGTGACACTAGCGGCTATACGTGAGGGCGTTGAATTTACAGAAGACGCTTTAAGCGACATCGTGGACAATCTTATTATTGAGCTGGCGCAATCACCCGAGGGACAGCGCACATTTTTGAACGGTGAGGATGTCAGTGAGCAGATCCGCCAGCCGGAGATTACGAAGTATGTAAGTCTGGTAAGCGCAAAAGTATCCGTACGGAGGGCAATGGTGGAGCAACAGCGACAGATCGGCAGGCAGGGTGGCGTGGTGATGGATGGACGCGATATTGGCACAGTAGTATTTCCACAGGCCGAGGTGAAAGTATTCATGACGGCGTCAATAGACCAGCGCGCTCAACGTCGTAGTAGCGAAATGAACGCCAAGGGCATTCTCTCTACAGAAGAAGAAGTGGCACAGCAGCTGAAAGAACGCGATAAATTAGATTCCGAGCGGGCTGTAGCACCACTTGTAAAGGCCGATGATGCAATTGAGATAGATACAACAAAGCTTTCTGTGGAAGATCAGGTGGAAAAGATACTTGGCATTGCTTTTAAAGCAATTAATCCTGAGAGTGAGGCTGTAAAAAACGGTAATCCTTTACTGTAACCGGAAATTTTTTAAAAAGAAAATTTAAAAATCATGCAGGTAACAATAGATAAAAATTCAGGATTCTGCTGGGGCGTTGTTCGAACCGTACATATAGCTGAAGAAATGCTGGCGAAATATCCGGGCAGCCCGATCTATGTTCTCGGGCATATCATTCACAATCCAAAGGAAATCGAACGCTTGGCGCAAGCGGGACTACAAACAATCGCAGTGAACGATTTTGAAAGAATTGCCGGACAGGATGCAAAAGTGATAATCCGCGCACATGGTGAGCCACCGGAAACATACGTAAAAGCTTTTAAAAACGGAATCGAGATTATTGATGCAACGTGCCCCGTGGTAACAAAACTCCAGGAGCGCGTTCGCAAATTTTACGATCAGGGGTACCAGATCATTGTTTTTGGAAAATACGATCACGCTGAAGTGCTCGGGATTCGCGGTGTATGCCATGATAGCGCAATCGTTGTTCTGACAGAAGATGAGGCTTTAAAAGCGGTGGATTTTAACCGGAAAACCGTTCTCTTTTCGCAGACAACGATGGACAGGCCGACGTTTTATGCTATCCGTGACGCACTTCAGGAGCGTATTAAAGAGTTGATTGTTGATTCCGCCGAAAATATCGCTACGGAATTTCACGCAAAAGACACGATTTGTGGGCAGGTTTCCGGTCGGGAAACGCAGTTAGCCAAATTCGCACAGGAGAATGATGTCATCATCTTCGTCGCCGGACGCAAATCGTCGAATGGCAAAGTGCTTCACGACGTGTGCAAAGCGGTCAATCCCCGCACACATTTTATCGAGGACATAGACGAGCTGCAGGACGAGTGGTTTGACGGTGCACAGACGGTTGGCATCAGTGGAGCAACAAGCACGCCGCAGTGGCACATGGACGAGGTGAAACGCGTGATAGAGGAGCGGTATTCGCACGCGGTGGCGTAAATTTTAAAAATTATTTGAAAGATTTTTTAGGCAGTTTTCTTTGAAAAAGAGAACTGCTTTATTTTGTAAAACTACTTCATTTTGTAAAACTACTTCATTTTATAAAACTACTTCGCACCAGCAGCCACACGTTGCGGATTCTGCGCAATAAAGTCCTTCCACGAGCGTGCGCGGGACTGCGGGCTGGACGCTTTAAAAGCGTGGCAAATAGCGACGGCGAGCGCGTCCGTAGCATCGTAAAATTCCGGCGTTTCCTCAATGCTCAGGAGTGTGCGAACCATAAATTGAACCTGTTCCTTGCTGGAATTGCCGTTTCCTGTTACAGCGCGTTTCACCTCGCGGGCAGAATATTCGGCGACGGGGATTTGGTGCATCGTGGGCACGAGCATGGCAATGCCGCGCGCGTGGGAAAGCTTCATGAGAGACTGCGGGTTTTTTGCGTAGAAAAGAGACTCCAGTGAAGCCTCATCCGGCAGTGATCGCTCAACGACTTTTTGCAGACGGGTAAAAATAG
>DASPKH010000125.1:0-2434 GCA_035628175.1 Patescibacteria group bacterium | reverse complement strand
AAGCGGAACAACTCCCGCTATTCCGCCTTAGAACTTTTTAAAAACCTATTTTTTTGCTACTTCACTTTAATCATTATCTTATTGCCCTTGCTATTGACGTAGTAGCGCTCACCGGCGGATGTGGTCGTCACAGTAAAGCCGTTGTAATATGTCACTCCATTGCGCACCACAAATGCCGTAGGGGCGACGTAAATTGTCTGAGTGGGCACTGTCACCACGCGCACGGTTTGGGACTTATGCTTTTTGACTTTTTTTCCCTTATGCTTTCCCTTACCATTGCCATTCCCGGCCTCGACTGTCAGGCTCGCTGCCGTCATGAGCATGAGCGCAAATGCAAATATCTTTTTCATTTTTCTCTGTAATATTGGTTTTATAATCTCTGTCTATCTGTAACATTTCGTAAAACCAAAGAGTTGCGCAAATATCGCCATGAATAAAGCTTTCTTTTTCGACCGTGACGGAATTGTAAACCGCCGGAAAATGGGTGATTATGTCTATTCGATCAATGAGTTTGAATTTCTGCCTCATTTTTTCTCGCTTTTTAAAAGTGTGAAGGAAAGCGGCTTTCTTGCAATTCTCATTACAAATCAGCAGGGAATTGGCAAAGGCCTGATGACAGAGGAAGCGCTTAGAGAAATTCACGCACATATGCAGCGGGAGCTTTTAAAGGAAACCGGCTTCCAGTTTGACGATATGTATTTCTGTGCGGATCTCGCTTCGGCGAATAGTTTTAGACGGAAGCCGCAGCCTGGCATGTTGCTGGATGCGATTAAAAAATGGGGGATTGATGCAGAAAAATCATGGATGATCGGCGATAGCATAAGCGATGCACAGGCAGGTAAGGCTGCCGGTGTAAAGACAATCTTGATCGGTGACTTTTTAAAAGACGAAGCGGATTTAGTTTTTAAAAATCTTGAAGATGCAGAAGTATTTTTTAAAAGATGATAGAAGAACAAAATTTTAAAAAATGTGTGAAATTCTTTGCTTTTAAAAGCTTATCTTTCCATATATATTAAAGTGGAAACTGAAAAAACTTTTTTCGTTTCTTTGAAACTTTTTTCATTGTCATTCGTATCCCAAACTGTAATTTTGTACGATTGATTTTGTTTTAAAAAAGTATATTAACTTTCATGAAATCACTAAAAAAACTGGCCTTGCCGGTTGTATTTTTTGCCACTTCTCTTTCTGCTTTCTCCCAAAACCGCACTCTCACGATTGATGAAGCTGTCCGAATAGCCGTGGAAAACAATCGCGACGTAGAGATAGCGCGGCTGAATGTCCGAAGAGCTGATGCCGCTGCTGCTGAACAGTTTGGCAATGTTTATCCAACCCTGAATATTACTGGTAATTACACGCGAAATCTCCTTTTACCAGTGTTATTTCTACCTAACTTTGCTAATCCAAATGACCCGACACTGATGCCGCGCGAGATCGGTTCCAAGAATGCTTTTAATATCGGCGGTCAGGTAAACCAGGTAATTTTTAATTCGGCTGTTTTCCAAGGAATTGAAACCTCAAAAACGTATTCAAATATTGCCCGCGAGCAGATGCGTGGAACAGTTGCCAGAACAATTGCTGCCACTAAACGTGCCTTTTACGCAGCTCTGTATACGAAGGAAGTTGCTTCAACGGCGCGCCAGAGCTTACAGTATTCAGAGGAAAATCTGCGGAATGTTCGTGTGCTATACCGCGAAGGAGTTGCCGCGGAATTCGACCAAATCCGTGCTGAAGTTGCAACGGAAAATATTCGCCCACAGGTGCTTCAGGCAGATGCAGCCTTTATTAATGCTAAAAATGCTTTAAAGCTTATGCTTGGAATGGATGAATCAGCTGATATTGATGTTTCCGGTGATCTCACCACAATGACTGCGGTTCGTGACATTCAGCGTGAGGCGATTCTGGATCAGGCCGAAGCTGCTAATTATGACATAAAAGCGCTGGAGCTTTTAAAAGATTTTAACCGCCAGCTTGTAAATGTAGCGCGTGCAAGCTATTATCCATCACTGACAGCATTTGGCAATTTTAATTATCAGGGACAGGCAAACGATTTTAATTTCCAGACTGCTAGGACTTCTGCGGTTGGTGTTCAGCTGAATTATTCACCGTTTGATGGTTTTAAAACACAGGCGCGGGTTGAACAGGCGCAGGTGGATGTACTTCAGGCAGAGCAGCAACTCGATCAGCTCCGCCAACAGGTAAATACGCAGGGACAGAACATCTACCTACAGGCGGAGGTCGCGCGTCAGCGTGTGCAGGCAGGTGAGCGCACCGTACAGCAGGCGCAACGTGGGTGGCAAATCGCGCAAACACGCTATAAAGCAGGAACCGGAAACCAGCTTGAAATCAGCGATGCGGAATTACAACTCCGCCAGGCACGACTGAACCGTGCTCAGGCAATTTATGACTATATCTCAGCGATGGCAGACGTGGAGCA
>DASPKH010000124.1:0-5345 GCA_035628175.1 Patescibacteria group bacterium | reverse complement strand
CCCCAGAACACTAATGAATGTTGCCATGAGTTCAGACTGCTCTTCATAGTATTTCTGCTCGATTTTCGGTTCAAAATACTGTAGCCGTGACTCGCGGGCAAACTGCGTTTTAAAAGCGTCAAGCGAAGCGCCATCTGCCATGCGAAATGTCATTGTAGAATATGCTGAGCGATTAAACGCGTTCATGAGCTGGTCGGCGTCGCCCCACATTTCGGAATCAAAGCCTCTTCCACCTGCATCAGCAATTCCAACGATCGTCCACATATCGCCAGCAAATTTCACTTTGTCGCCAATTTTCGTTCCGGCAAAATTTTTGTTGATAGCCGAACCAACAATCAACTCACGTGAACCGAATTTAAAAAGCCGCCCTTCACGCACTTTCACCTGCTCGCGCACAGAAAAAACTTCTGGCGCCACGCCACGAACCGTTACGTTGCTCAGCCCGCCTTCCTTTTTAAAAAGATTGATCACGACGACCGGTTCAGCCGAAAGCATCGGTTTGCCTTCAGCGTTTTTTGCGATGCCGGGCATCGTGGCGATGATATTTGCCGCATCGCGGTCAATAATGCTTGTGATTTCGCCCTGTGATGACTTGCGCGAAACGAGAATATTTCTGTCAGAACCTGTCGTAACGAGCGTTTGCTTAATGCCATTCGCCATCATGAGCACTGCAACGAAAACGAACACGACCAGCCCGATGCCAAGCACTGTAATAATACTTGTTTGCCGCCGCTTTACAAAGTTTCTGATGATATATGAAAAAGGTATTTTCATTATTTTTTAAAAAACTGGTATTAAAAATTCTTTGTTAAAAATCATCCCACAAAGCGTAATCCGTCTACGATGCTCGTTTTTAAAGCACGGCGCAGCGGGAAAAGCGCGGAGATCATTCCGACAATGAGCGCAGCCGAACCCGCGAGGATGAACGTGGAATTCGCGATATTGAATACCGGGAACCAGCCTTTTGGCATCGCCGCTTCAAAGCCGCTCACACTCGGCACGAGCAGGAGGATCCCCAGCCCGGCACCTAAAAACGCAATAACAACTGCCTCGCCTGCAATGAAAAGCAGCAGGTGTTTGCCGGTATAGCCGAGTGTTTTTAATACAGCGTATTCGCGGGTGCGCTCCCGTGCTGACATAATCATCGTATTGCCCAATACAAGCATGATGATACCGATAATCACGAAGGACATAATGTCGAGTGCCGTGAGAATTGAGCTTGTTCCGGCGAGAAAACTTTGCTGGAAAGCGCGTTCTGTTTCTGTTTTTGTTTCAGCTCGGGAGTTTTTAAAAAGTCCGTCCACGCGCGAAGAAATTTCGGCAGCACGAGATGGATCTTTAATCGTGATGGCATACCAGCCCACGTTCCCTGCGCGCTCGGGATCTTCAGCCTTTATGCGCTCGTTGAGGTAATTCCAGTGAAAAAACATCTGTGATGCGTCCACTGTCTTGTCGCGCGGCTGGTAAATTCCGCGAATAACAAACTCCCATTTTCCGGGATAAATATCGCCTTCAATCGGCATAACATCGCCAATCTTTAGTTTATACTGCTTTGCAAGCGAGGCGCCAATGATACAGGAATTCCGTTCTTTTTGAAAGGTGGCTTTCTGATTGGCGTCCATCACAAATTCAGGATAGACATCAAAGATCGTTTCAGCATCAACTGCCATACGTGCGAAAAACTGGTTTTTGTCAATATACGTGCCACCGAACCAGTTTAAAAAGCTGACGTGTTCTACGCCGTCAATCTGCTTGATCTGGTCTTTGTATGCATACGGCAGCGGGAAAATAAATGATACCGCCTGGCGTGCTACAAGCCTGTTGGCAGCAGACGCATCCACGCCTGCATTCCAGGCTGTCACGACCGTACGCAGCAGCCCAAAAGCAAGCACCGCGATGGCGATCCCAACGATCGTAAGTGCCGCGCGCAGCTTGTGCCGGAGCGCGTTTTTAAAAGCAAACTTTAGCATTTTCATGGCTACATTGCTCCCTGCATGAACTTCGATTCTTTCAAAAGGTCTCCTTTTTCAAGGTGACGAACAGTCTTCGCGCGCGCCGCAGCAGAAGGATCGTGCGTTACCATTACGATTGTTTTGCCGAATTCGCTGTTGAGACGCTCAAGCAATTTCATAATATCTTCAGCAGAACTTCTGTCCAGGTCACCTGTCGGCTCATCCGCAACAAGAATATCCGGGTCGGTCGCAATCGCACGCGCAATTGCTACACGCTGCTCCTGCCCACCGGAAAGCTGCTTTGGACTGTGATGCATTCTGTCACCGAGCCCGACGAGTTTTAAAGCCGTTTCTACTTGACGTTTGCGCTCATCTTTTGAAAGATCTGTAAGCAGCAGCGGCAATTCTACATTTTCAAAAGCGGTTAGAACCGGGATGAGATTATAAAGCTGGAAAATAAAGCCAACATGCCGCGCACGCCATTTCGCAAGCGCTGTTTCGCTCAGCCCGGCGATGTCTGTGCCTGCAACAAAAACCGTTCCACTTGTCGGCGTATCAATTCCGGCGATGATGTTTAAAAGCGTTGTTTTACCCGAACCCGACGGCCCCATGAGCGCGAGAAAATCGCCCTGCTCGACATTCAGCGAGATATTGTTTAAAACAGTGATCTCCATTTTGTCGCGTTTGTACGACTTTGTGAGATTTTGCACAGAAATTGCAGTTGCCATACCGCCTCTTTAAAAATTTGGTGTAAATCGTGGTATATTATCGTTGCTTATTCTCTGTTTTATAAAAACTATCTGCGTGGTGTTGAAGTCATTTTTTGAACAACAATGTCATTCTGACCGCAGTGAAAATCCACGTTAGACGTTAGCGTCAGGACATTCAGCTGTTGCTGCTTCGCTCCTATCAGAATGACAATCGCACATTTCTAAAACTCTTTTTTAAAGACTACTCCTTCAGTTTCACCGCCATGCCATCTTTTAAACCATTCGGCGGTCGCACAATAATTTTGTCACCTGCGAAAATACCTTGTTTAATTGTGATCATTCCACTGACTGTTTCGCCTACTTCCACAGCACGCTCTTTCGCTTTTCCGTCGGAAATGAGGTACACGTAATTTGCTGCACCGCGCTTGATGATTGCGTCAGCAGGGACGGTGACAGACGCATCAGTTGAGACTGCGCTTTCCTCGTTATTTTGTAAAAAGAGCACTTTTGCGCCCATTTCCGGGAGCACTTTTTCATCTAATTCAGCAAATTTCACTTTGGTTAAAACAGTCGCTTTCGCGCGGTCGGCCGTGGGGATAATTTTGCTGATATAGCCACGATATTTTTTTGAAGGATACGCATCGAGCGTGATTTCGCACGGCTGCCCCGGTGCAATTTTTTCGATATTTGACTCCGACACATCTGTTTCCACTTCCAGCGAACTCATGTCGGCAAGCGTTACCACTGCGCCACGGGCACCAGCAGCGCCACCAAGGGAAGTAATCACTTCGCCCACATTCGCATTTTTGTTCAAAACCGTTCCATCAAATGGCGCGCGTATCACCGTATTATCAAGCTGCACCTGCGCCGAACGAATATTTGCCTCAGCTACACGAACTGATGCTGATGCTGAATTTACCACTGCCTGTGCTTTTTTAAAACGGCCACGTGCATTGTCTACTTCAGCTGTTGAAATCGTATTCGTTGAGGCAAGATTTGTTCTGCGGTTGAATTCGATCGTCGCGTCATCGAGTTCAGCTTTCGCATTTTCAAGGTTTGCTTTTGCTACCTCGAGTGACGCCAGCATTTGATTGTACGCAGCCTGAACGTCATTATTCTCGATGCGCCCAAGGATTTGACCGGCTTTTACATTGTCACCCTCGATCACGTACAATTGCTCCAGCCGTCCGCTTGCTTTAGAAGAAACGGCCGCCTTGCGCTGGGCTACGACGTAACCACTCGCGTTTAATATTGCGCTTGCCTGCGACGGTGACGATACGGATGCAATTGCGGTTTCAACTTCAAGCACGGAATTCTGCGCTACGATATAATATGCGCCGACAAGCATCAAGCTTGCAAGCGCCGCCCAGATGAGGTACTTTTTAAAAGATGAGCCTTTCCTTTTGTATGAATTACCGCTGCGGTTGATGCGCAGCGACGCGAGGTCAATATTGTCGGATTCGATTGACATGCTGCTTTTAAAGAGTATGGTTTATGGAGAATTTTGGATCGCTAACTTACTAAAGTTCTCTTTTATTTCCGCGTTAAATTATTTAAAAGATTTCGGGCTAACTGTTTATACGGCTTTACAAATCTACTCCATATTTTTCTTCTAAAAAGGGTGTTACTGCGGCAAAAATCGGGGCTATTCCGCCATAATTTTCTTGCTGTTACAGTTATTTTTTTAGAATTCTTTTACAAATTTCTGATCTGGATTATACGAAAGCTTTCCGAGAATAACGATACAACCAGATGTCTTCCCCGCAGCGCAGTGAGTCTGGAATCTTTCTTCGTCAAAAGTTCGTGTTTTCAATTTCAGCGCAGTCAAAAAAATGTTTCCTGACGCGCTGCACTCCCAGAAATGACAATTATATAAGTCGCTTTTAGAAATGTATTTTTAAAAGAAATATCAGAACATCGTAATACGTTATAGTCGCATTCAGATAATTTTAGCAAGAATTTTTAAAGCATGACTGTCGAAGAACGAATCCGCAAATTCACAACGTTGCTCGAAGACATCCATCACACAATGGCGCCGCTCACCCAGGAAACCATGATGATGGAAGAAAAAATCGGCTATGAAAACTACCGGCTAATAGACGCCTCAGACCGTGTGGTGCGCCTGCAAAATCAGCTGCAAAGCAGCTACGTGGACTTAGTCGCTAACTGCGAAAATGATGCGGAAGTGGAAATTCTTTTAAAAGAATTTGAAGAGGAATTTTACAACGTGGTCTTGGATTACCGAAATTTTTTAAAAGAATTAGTGATGGGAACAGCCCTGTGACAAACGAGGTTTAGATGGGAAACCAATCCAGAAATTAATATGGGAAACGATCTGTTTCAGTTCGCGCTGACGGCTTTTGTAATGCTCATCGTCGTTGTCAACCCAATCATCATTTCGCCGATTTTCGCCGGAGTGACAAAAGGTGCTGATGCACCGACACGCAGCGGCATTCTCAGGCGGGCAATCTTTATTGCCTTTTGCATAGCGCTGTTTTTCCTGCTCGTCGGGCGGCTGTTCCTCTCGTACTTGGGCGTCAGCATTTACTCGTTTGCCATCAGTGGCGGCATCCTGCTTTTCGTTATGGCATTTCCCATGCTGTTCGGCGATAAATCCTCCGTGCAAACGCCTGAGGACAAACAGGTAAAAAGTCCTGACAGCGGCGATCCTGCAATATTCCCA
>DASPKH010000123.1:0-8070 GCA_035628175.1 Patescibacteria group bacterium | reverse complement strand
GTGGTGGCGGCGCTTACGATGATGCCGCTACTTGCCGTTTTTTCAAATGTAGTGGCCCTGGCTGGCGCTTTCCTGTTGACCACAGTAAAATTCGATTTTTCGGCCTTCGCTTTTTTTGAGTCTGTCGTGCGCTTTTTCCGTGAAAGCGAGGTAATCCTTGGGATTATGAAATCACTCGTTTTTGGCGGCGTCACAGCACTTATCGGTTGCTATGTCGGCTTTTCCACATCCGGTGGGGCGGAAGGCGTTGGCCACAGTACTGTTCGCTCGTTCACAATTTCCGCCTCGGCAATCCTTATTATTGACGCAATTTTTGGCTATTTGGGTTAGTAACGTGTAACTGGCGACCAAAAATAGTTTTATTACAATGTATATATATTAAAATTCTTCAAAAATCTCTGAAAATCAGATAAATGTACTTCAGTTTTTTAAAAGAATTTCTCAATTGCCAACTACTAATTTTTATTCTTCAATAAGCAGCTTCTAACGTGTCCATAGATTTTTCAAAGTATCCGATGCCACGCATGAGGCATCACACATCACCGAATTTTTACATTCCGCTTGCAGAATTGAATGAGCGGCCTGAATATTATCCTGATACGATCGAAACGCTCGACTGGCAGGAAGTTTTTAAAAACGGAAAAACGCCCGATACGCTGGACATCGGCTGCGGACGCGGGAAATTCCTGCTGGAATACGCGGCTGCAAATCCGCAAAAAAACATACTTGGCATGGAAGTACGCCTTGGGGGAATCGACTGGATAAAGGGCGTAATCGAAGGTGAAAAGCTCGATAATGCTGCTGTGCTCTGGTACAGCGTGGTCAACGGGATGCATTTTATCGAAGAAAATTCCATCGGTGAAATTTTCTACTTTTTCCCAGATCCGTGGCCGAAAAAGCGCCATCATAAGCGCCGCGCATTCAATACAGAGTTTTTAAGAGAATGTTCGCGCGTTTTAAAACCGGGGGGAATTTTATACCTGATGACGGACGTGCCGGAAGTGGATGAATACCAGCAGGAAGTGTTAAAAGAATTTGGCGGTTTTGAATTTCATTATGCAGCCGGGGACGAATGGCCGTTCCCTTTTAAAACTGACCAGGAAAATTTTTCGCTGCGCAAAGGCATTCCCTACGTACGGCTCATCTGCCGGAAAAAGTGAATTTTCTAAAAAGATCTAAAAAAAATGTCTTCCGTTCAACGAGATACATTAACGCCGGAACTGCTCCTGGCCGCCTACAGCCAGGGATATTTCCCGATGGCAGAGGATGATGATGTGTACTGGCACTGGCCTGATCCACGTGGAATTATCCCTCTCGATGGGGCAAAAATATCACGTTCACTTCGGCAGGTTTTAAAAAAAGGTATTTTCACCACGACCATTGACTCGTGTTTTAAAACTGTGATGGAACGTTGCGCGGCGCGGCAAAGTACATGGATTTCCGACGAATTCATCCACAGCTACACCCAGCTCCACGAGCGCGGTAATGCACATTCAGTAGAAACATGGCACAATGGTGAGCTTGTCGGCGGACTCTACGGCGTGGCTATCGGTGGCGCGTTTTTTGGCGAAAGCATGTTTAGCACGATGAGCGACGCCTCGAAAGTAGCATTCGCACGGCTGGTTGAAATTTTAAAAAATGGTGGATTTATCTTGCTCGACACGCAATATATTAACCCACATACAGAAAGCCTTGGCGCGATAGAAATTCCAGGCTTTATGTACGCATCTACCTTGCAGAAAGCGCTTATGCTGCGATGTGCTTTTAAGTAATTTTTCTTTTAAAAAGCTTTTTAAAACTCCGTTTTTAAAAACGATCAATTTCAATGAAAAAATACGGTTTATTCCTTATACTGACACTTTCACTTTTGCAGGCATGCCGCACGCCGGTCGCACAAACGCTGCCGGAATGCCCACCGCCACCGCCGCAAAATTGCCAGCCGGGACAATGGCGAGGCGAGGCGTTTGACACATCAAGCATCATTACGGGCGGGCGCAACCGTGGTTATCACTGGGCTATTTCGCCTGTTTCGGGCGTTAATTCTTCGGCGCAGGAATGGGCAATGAGTTTTACCGGAGCGCGCGAAGGATTCCTCACGTATTCAGAGTCAAGCGGCGGGCAGCGTTTAAAACAGATTCGCTTGTCGGCAGATCATGCAGCGAATATTGAGAGCGAGGTCTTTTCCGAAGCGGGTGCCGAGGGCAATGTTTCCATCGCAGGAAACCGCGCCGTAATGGCATCAGTGGCGGCAGGCGGCATCAAAGGCGACGCCGACATTTATATCGCCGATGTGTCCAACGGCGTTTTTAAAAATGGCGCTCCGCTCACTATCAATCAGCACGTGATCTGGGACTCGCACCCGACGCTTTCGCCTGACGGCACGGTGCTTTTTTTTGCAAGCGACCGCGCAGGTGGCTTTGGTGGAACGGACATCTGGTTTTCCGTTTTTAAAAATGGCGGCTGGACGGAACCAGTCAATGCCGGCAGTACAATCAACACCGAATGCGACGAACTTTCGCCGTTCATTTCACGAGACGGGCGCACGCTGCTTTTTTCGTCATCAGGGCACCAGACCGTTGGCGGCTACGACCTTTTTTCGGCGCAGTTTTTAAAAGACCTTTCCGGTTTTAAAAATGTTTCGGACGACTCGCTCCGCCTCCCTTCTTTTAAAAGCTCACTTTTCACTGCTTTTAAAAATATTGGCGCGCCGATCAATACTGCTGCTGACGAAATTTTCCCGTCAGCGCCCGGACATCCTGATTCCCTTTTATACTACGCGTCCAATCAGCCGTCATCTCGCGGTGGATTCGATATTTTTGTGCTGCACAAGATTCCTTTTAGAAGCAATATTGCTGTAAATACGCCGCCACGCGATAAACCTCTTGAGAAGCCGGTCGAAGAGCTCATTGAAAAACCGATAGAAACGCCTCGTGAGGACGTTGCACGAGATCTTCCTCCTGCGCGGCTGGAAGGAACAGTGATTAACAATCGAACGAAAGAGCCGATCGAAGGTGCAGATATTACCGTGCGCGAAATTCCTGACCGCACGCCTGTTTCGACGACGAAGACAGATGAAAGCGGGCACTACGGTGTAGACATTCCAGTGGATAAAGATGTTGAGGTTTCTGCCGAAACAGGCGAACTTTTTTATGATAATCTGCGTCTGCGGGTACCCGCAAAAGATTCCGGCAAAACGATCACACATGGGTTTGCGCTGCCGGAACGTCTTTTCCTACGCATTAATTTCCCAACAAATGAATTCAGTAATCCATATCAGTTCGTGCTCGACAGCAATGGCCGCGAGACAGACCAGTCGTGGCAGAGCGCTATCCAGAGCCTGGCGGAAAACCTGCTTAAATACAGCAATATCATCCAGCATATTCAGTTCATTGGCCACACGGACGACGTCGGCACAAATGCGGCAAATAGTCTTCTTGGGCAGCGCCGCGTAAATTTCATCATCAGCGAGCTTGAGAAACGCGGGGTTCCGTCAGCCATGCTGCGGGGCCGCTCAGCCGGTGAAAACGAACCGCTCACAAAACGCGCAGGCGAGACGCAGGACGATCACCGCAAACGCCTGCGACGCGTGGAAATGAGCAAGGTTTTAAAAAAGTAATCTTTTAAAAGAAGATGATAAAATTCCGGTACATTTTTGCACTGCTTACTCTCTTTTTTTCAAAAGAAGATGTGAATGCGCAGCTGGTGTATTCTTTTAAAAACGACATAACGCAGACGGATCCAGCACAGGTTACAGATTCTACCCGTCGGGCAAAAAACCGCAAATTTTGGGCGGAATTATGGGAAACATATAAAGAGCATTATGCTCCGGCTGTCAGTGTAAGCGGGGGTCTGCATACGCAGATGACATCCGGTACAAATATCCCCACCTTAGGTGCAGGTGCAGGATGGAGTGCAGTTATCAATTTTCCCTTTGACAGGAGCCACTACATTAACTGGGAATTTACGTATCACGCAATGTATGGCAAGGACTCCTCAGAAAAAGTAATTGCTTCTGATGTATTCACGTATGCCGGGATGCGATTCTATTTGACAGAACGGAATACATTCCTACGGCCATACCTGAGCCTGGGCATTGCAGGATTTGGATATTACATTATTCCATTTGATATTAATGCCGCTGCTGGGTTGGATTATACCGTTACGCAGCATTGGAGCGTACAGGTGTCTGCCAGTAATGTCTATAGCTATAGAATCCAGCCGTCGGAAAGGGGGAGAGTTCAATATATTTCCTATGCTGGTTTTCTCGGCCTTCGCTACCAGCTGTAGAGTATTATATAGATTGTAAAAGTTGCTTTTTTCAATTCATTCAGCAACTAAGACAGGAAAGTTTTATTTTTGTTGAACATTATACGCTAACATTTGTTTTTAAAAGGATATACAGTTCTTTTAAAACACCCACTATATTTCATGACGCCAAAAAAGCTTTTAAAAATAGCAGTTTTCGGAATGCTCGCGCTCCTTATCTTTGGCAGTGCCCTTGTCTATTTCCTGATCGCGGACGGTCTGCCGTCGCTGGAGCAGCTGGAAAATCCGCCGCAGGAACTTGCCACGCGTATTATCAGCGCCGATGGTGAACTGCTCGACAATTTTTTTATAAAACGACGCACCTATGTGCCGTATAATCAGATCTCCCCGGAATTTATCAATGCGCTTATTGCCACAGAAGACCGCGAGTTCTACAATCACTGGGGTGTACACCTGAGCCGTATCGGTAAGGCAATGATAAAAAATATTATGCGCGGCCGCAATCGTGAGGGAGCGTCTACTATTACGCAGCAGCTAGCACTTAATCTCTATTTTAAAAGAGAGCCTTCCTATATCCGAAAGCTGAAAGAAGCTGTAACGGCTGTGCAGATCGAGTCGAACTACACAAAGCAGGAAATCCTTGAAATGTATGCGAATACCGTCTACTACGGACGTGGCGCATACGGCATACAGGTAGCATCCGAATCATATTTCAACAAGGACCCAAAAGATCTGACAACGGCTGAGGCTGCGTATCTTGTGGGAATATTGCGAGGACCGGAAAATTACGATGCAGCCGAAAGCGAGGAAAAATTAGAACGTGCCACACACCGGCGAAATGTGGTTTTAAATCTTATGAATGAAGTTGGTCTGCTGGGCGACGCTGAAACGCAGAAAGCAAAAGCGACGCCGCTACGTCTAGCTGCAGAGCAAAAAACCAACACAACGCAAAGCATCGCTCCGCATTTTGTAGAGTGGATCCGCCAGAGTTTGCGCAAGGATAGCCGCCTTCAGGGTTATGACCCGTACCGCGATGGCTTGACGATCTATACAACGCTCAATGCACAAATGCAGCGATACGCCAACCAGGCTGTAGCCGAGCACATGGTGACGTTTCAAAAACAGGTAAATTCCACATTTAACTGGCGGGACAGGCGAACACTTCTGGACTCCCTTGTGCGTCGCGCCGTTCGTATGCGTCCTGACTATATCGCAGCAAATGCAAGTGGAAAGCGCGCGATTGCTACACAGCTTTTTAGGAATGCTGCTTTTATAGATTCAGTCAAAACACAGGCGACAATTGTGCAAACAGGCGTTGTCGTGCTGGATGCTTCTAGCGGCGCAATCCTCGCTATGGTTGGCGCTTCGCCGCTCTCTATGCAGGGCAATTCCGCCGCGCGATACTCGCTAAACCATGTGACGCAGATCAGGCGACAGCCAGGTTCTGCCTTTAAACCATTCGTCTACGCCTCTGCTCTTGAAAATGGCTTGCGCCCAAGCTCAACAGTAAGCGCTGCACCGTACTCGTATACGCTGCCATCGGGTGAGGTATGGTCACCACAGGGCTCCGGAAAAGAGGGTGCGTCCTATACACTTTCTACAGCACTTCAGTTTTCTATCAATACTGTTTCCGCGCGGCTTATTACGCAGCATACATCCCCAGGAGAAGTTATACGGCTGGCTAAGCGCATGGGAATTTCAACGCCAATTCCTTCATATCCGTCAATTGCGCTAGGTGCAGGCGAAGTAATCCCCCTAGAGATGGCATCTGCGTATGGTGTTTTTGCCAATCAGGGAATCTATGTTGAACCAGTGCGCGTAACCCGTATTGAAGACCGATATGGCAATGTGATCTATACAAATAAGCTGCCAAGTGTTGTAAAAGATGCGCTCAGCCCCGGCATTGCCAACAACATGACTACCATGATGCAGGCAGTGGTCAATCGTGGTACAGCAGCAGGTATTCGCCGATTTTATAAACATGATGCGGCAGGAAAAACTGGTACTACAAATAACTTCGCAGATGCATGGTTTGTCGGTTACACGCCGGAACTTACAGCAAGTGTATGGGTTGGTTTTGATGATCAGCGGGTAAAATTTACAGGTTGGTATGGCCAGGGTGGTACAGCCGCTGCCCCAATCTGGGGACGCCTTATGGGCAAAATTTATGCTGATCCAAGCCTTGGGTACCGTCAGACGCGATTCCAGAGAGGAGTTGTCTCAGAACCAATTGATCCGACGCGAGTTGCAAGCCCTCCATCTGAAGATGTGTTACCCGAAAGTGAAGGCGAACCAAATACAGATACCGATATGCATGACAATCCAAGCATACAGCCTCCACCTGCAGCAGATCGACCTGCGACAAATCAAGGGGGCCGCTCACTTCCACCGATGACTCCGCCGGCAACGGGAACATCACGATCTCAGCCAAATAATCCTGCACCTGTAACGCCGACACGCCCAATGGAAACCGATCAGAACAGGTCATCCGGCTCAACACCAGGAAGACCAAACCCTTCGGGTACGAATCCTACTGGTACGAATCCTACCGGTACGAGCCCATCTGGAACAACTCCGTCGGGCACAAATCCTTCAGGTACGAGCCCTGCGGGTACAAACCCTGGAAAAAGGCCGAACAGCACATACCCGCCGGAGAATACTACGCCGCGAAAAACAGACACCGGCAGGAGAACTAACCCGCTGCCGCCACTGCCGCGATAACTTATAGAAAGAAAGTTTTAAAAGTGTTGCAAAGCACAGTTTTTAAAAAATTTAAAAAGAATGGATAATAGGAATTTTACCTTTACCAATGGCAAAACGCTTCCTGTGGGAACGATGTACTGCATCGGGCGCAATTACGCCCTGCATGCGAAAGAGATGGGCGCAGCCGTACCGGCAGAACCTATCGTGTTTTTAAAACCGCCGGCAGCGTATGTGCCAGATGGTGGAGAGATCGAGATACCTGTTTTTTCAAAAAATGTGCATCATGAGCTGGAGTTAGTAGTAGTTATCGGCAAGGATGGCGAAAATATTTCAAAAGAGACGGCAGCGGAATATATCGCTGGATATGCCGTAGGAATTGATGTGACGCTGCGTGATGTGCAGGCCAAGGCCAAGGAAAAAGGCGAGCCATGGGCGGTGGCCAAAGGTTTTAAAACATCCGCTCCTATTTCAAATGTCATTCCGGCAGACCGTTTTAAAAATGGGATCCCGCATTTCGACATTGATCTTTTCGTGAATGACGAGCGCCGACAGAGCGGCACAACGACTGACATGGAACGCTCTATTAGTGAGCTCATTGAATATCTGTCTAGCGTTTTCACACTGCGTGCTGGCGACTGCATTTTCACGGGAACGCCGGAAGGCGTTGCGCAGGTGCAGCCGGGCGATAAAATCCGTGCAGAGATCCCATGGGAAGTTTCGCTCAATATTTCCGTTTCAGGATTGTGATTTTAAAAAGATTTGAGAACATAAAAAACTATGGACATTGTAAAAAAAATATTTAGTGCAGTGATAGTGATCCTGTCGCTTGGATTTATCATGCAATCATGTGCTACGTCCAGAAATGTGGAAGGCGCGATCCTTGTGAGCGGTACGATGAACCTCTTTCCCATGGAAGGCGGCGGCTGCTGGGTGCTGGAAGTTGGCAGCATGCGCAATAAAGAATTCTATCAGCTGACTGGCGATGAGAGCGATCTGCAGAAAGTACGTGTGGAAGAAGCTCAGGTAACTCTTCGCGTCGTGCCACGCCCTGACATTGCAAAAACATGTGAAATTGGCAGAATGGCAGAAATTATTGAAATT
>DASPKH010000122.1:0-8463 GCA_035628175.1 Patescibacteria group bacterium | reverse complement strand
ATAGCGCATAATCATAATCACCTCCCGATATGGCGTTCGAAGCTTTTAAACACGCTAACGGATTACTGGCTTACGCTTTTTTATGGTTTCCCGGCGTTCGCATGGATACCGACGCATAATAGCAATCATCATAAGCTGAATAACCGCGAAGGCGATTACACGATCACGTACCGTGTAAGCGAGAAAAATAACCTGCTGACGCTCATGATCTATCCTGCTATCAGCAGCTATTTTCAGCAAAAACCTATTCGCGATTACCTGAAGTTTTTAAAAGAAAAAGATAAGCATAAATATTATCTCGCCATTTTTCAATATGTAGCACTTGTGCTTTTTTATATTGTTGCTCTCCTGATAGACTGGAAAAAAGCGCTGATCTATGTAGCTATCCCGCACCAGGTTTCGCTTTTCAGCGTACTTGTGTTTAATTACGTTCAGCATGTGCACGCTGATGAGGAATCTGAGTATAATCACTCACGAAATTTCACGGGCTTTTTAAATAAGCTGTTGTTTAATAATGGCTATCATACAATTCACCACGAGCGTGCGGGAATCCACTGGAGCCAGACACCTGAGGCGCACGCGAAAATTGCACATAAGATTGATCCTTCACTTATTGAAAAGAGTTTTTGGGGATATATCGGTAGGGTGTATTTCCTGTCGCCGTTTGTGA
Source organism: Patescibacteria group bacterium (assembly GCA_035628175.1). Lineage (GTDB taxonomy): Bacteria > Bacteroidota > Ignavibacteria > Kapaibacteriales > DASPKH01 > DASPKH01. The sequence goes on along the minus strand of DASPKH010000122.1, from coordinate 7,793 downwards.
AGCGGTATAGAACTAATTCGAAACGGCTTGAGAGAATGGGAAGGGTAGCATAAAATTTTAAAAAAAACATAAATCCGTTGGGAAGTTATTTTCTCAGCGGATTTTTGTTTTAAAAAGCCATTTATACCAGCGGTACTTTCGGTAATTCTACTGCTGGAACCACCTCTTTCGGGACAACAACCACGGCTTTTACGACCTGATTGCGGCTAAAAAGAATTTCCTTTTGAAAGCAGCCATAAATTTCTTTTTCGACTCTGTACTTGTTTTTGTAAATACCCATTGTATCCCCAATTTTTAAAAATTATTCCTTCGTCAAATTCCGTCCTTTTTCCGTCAGTGTAAACCCACCGAAATACGTACCATCAGTCTCCTGAGTTCGCTGTGCCTGCTTACCAATGGTTACTATGGGTTCGCAAAGGCCGTTGTCCATCAGGTCAATAAGCTCAGTTGTCGATAGGCTTTTTTTATCTGCCAGTTTGATAGCTATTTCCTTCAGGTAATGTTGCATAGGGATTTGTAAAAGAAATTAAACGGAAAGGTTTTTTGAGCAGTTTGTCAAAAGGCGCAAAGTCCCGTTGTGAAGATCACTACTGTGAGACTTGCCTAGAGTGAACTTATTTTAAAAGAATATTCTTTTAGGAAGTATATATGAAGTAAAAGTATAAGAACTGAGTATGAGTAGCCAAAACTACAATCATGATATAATCTGCATCGGCGCTTCAGCAGGAGGAGTAGAGGCGCTTCTGACCCTGATGTCCGGCCTTCCCGGCAATTTCCCTGCTTCAATTTTTGTCGTCGTGCATATGCCTGCCGAACCTCCAAGTATTCTACATGATATTTTACACCGGAATGGCCAGCTGAAGGTGATACAGGCGCAGGACGGCGCTTTTATAAAGCCGGGCGTGATGTACGTAGCGCAAAATGACAAGCATCTTGTGATCGAAGAGGGATTTCTGCGGGTGATACACGGGCCGAAAGAAAACCGCTTTCGCCCGGCGATAGACCCGCTGTTCCGTTCAGCGGCGCTGGTATATGGCCCCCGTGCAGTCGGTGTGATCCTGAGCGGCCTGCTCGATGACGGTACGTCAGGGCTTGTCACTATCAAAGAAGCGGGCGGTATTGCAATTGTGCAGGACCCCGAAGACGCAATGTACCCTTCCATGCCGAAAAGCGCATTGAGCAGGGTAAAAGCTGACTACACTGTACCAATCAGTTTATTGGCAGATGTTTTAAAACAAGTAGTGGAAATGCCTATTGGGCAGAATACTTCCGCTGGAATTCATAAAAGAACAAAACTGGAAACCGACATTGTAAAAATGGATGGGGATGTAATGGGTAAAACACAAGTAATCGGCAAACCGTCCGGCTTTGCATGTCCGGAATGTCACGGCACGCTGTGGGAAGTAGAAGATCCGAATATGCTACGCTTTCGTTGCCATGTCGGGCACGCCTATACCGCTGCTTCGCTCCAGGCGGACCAATCGGAAAATCTAGAGGATAAGCTCTGGGCAGTGGTCGCCGCGCTTGACGAAAACGCAATGCTCCTGCGCCGTATGGCTGATGAAAATATCAACTCCGACAGCATGACGCCCGATGAGCTGGAAGAGCAGGCGCAGAAAGCTGATGAAAACTCACAGCTTTTACGGTCAATTATTGTAAAACAAAAAAAGTAGTTTTAAAATAGGTTCTTAAAACTACTTTTGTGAATCGTCATTGCAAGGAGGTTTTCGGACGCAGCAATTGCTTTTAAAACTTTTGGCAACAAAATCAGATTGCTTCGTCAGAAGAACTTCTCACAATGACGATTCTATTTTTAAAGCTAGTATTTATTCTGTCATTCTAAGTAAAATGAGGAATCTGTGGTAGAATGGCTGAACCCGGACTTTTGACGTTGATTCTTCACTCTGCTCAGAATGACAATGCGTAAAATTTTTTAAAACCTTCTTTTTAAAAAATCCCCCGATTTTTTAATTGTAGCAACACGTATCTTACCGTTCTGGAACTAAATATTACCGATGGACAGAATTTATACTGCCATCTCAGTAGAATTGCGTACATTGGTCTATTACAGTTCACGGATATAGCATTTATGACAAACGATTCTGAAAATCCCCTGCATTCTCCATTTGACTCCCTGCCGGAATCTGCCGGTATTCATGTTGAAGAGAAGCCCAAGTCTACAGCCAATGATTTTTATGTTGTAGCGCTTGGAGGCTCGGCGGGGTCGCTGTCGGCACTTGAAAAGTTTTTTAAAAACCTGCCCCCTGATATGGGAATGGCGTTTGTCGTCGTGTCGCATCTTGATCAGTCGCGGGAAAATATGCTGCCGGGTATTATCCGCCGCTGGACGAAAATGCCGGTAATCGAGGCAGAGGAAGGTATGGCGCTCCAGCCAAACCGCGTCTTTATGATGCCGGAGACGGCGTATATGTCCATCCTGAATGAAAAGCTGCACCTGATACCGCGCCAGAAAGAGGGCGGGCATCACCTTCCGATTGATCTCTTTTTTCAAAGCCTGGCAAAGGACGTGAAGCACCGCGCTATTGGCGTGGTACTCTCAGGAATGGACGGCGACGGAAGTATCGGCGTGAAGGTCATCATGGAAAATCTCGGGCTGGTGATAGCGCAGGAGCCGACGACCGCCGAATTTGATTCCATGCCGCTCAATGCAATTGCTACCGAGCTGGTGGATTACGTGCTGCCGCCGGAGGAAATTCCGGAGAAGATCCTGTCGTATGCTTCCAATCCGCTGCCAAAATCACTTCGTAACGCCTCGTACCAGGAAGGATCGAACGCGCTGCAGAAAATCATCACGACGATCAAAACCGTAACCGGGCATGATTTTTCGCAGTACAAGCGCAATACAATCCTGCGCCGCATCGAGCGCCGGATGCAAAGCCAGCAGATGAAGCATTTCTCGGAGTACCTGAAATATCTTGACGAAAATACGCTGGAAGTAGATCTTCTTTTTAAAGAATTGCTCATCGGCGTTACGAAGTTTTTTCGTGATGCAGAGGCATTCAGGCTTTTAAAAGAACGATTGCTGGAATATATCCGCACGACGAAATTCGAGGATAATACTTTCCGCGTGTGGGTAGCGGCATGCTCGACGGGCGAGGAGGCATATTCCATTGCGATCCTGCTGCTGGAATGTATCGAAGAGCTCAAAAAAGACCTTAAAATACAGATATTCGCAACCGACATCAATAATGTAGCGATCGAGCTTTCCCGCCTGGGAACGTACCCGCATAATATTGAAGGAGACGTTTCACAAGAGCGGCTTTCAAAGTATTTTACACGGCATGCTACGGGCGAATATACCGTCAAAAAAGCAGTTCGCGAGCAGATAATATTTGCTACGCACAATCTCACGAAAGACGCTCCTTTTACAAAGCTGAATCTGCTCACGTGCCGGAATTTCCTTATCTACATTTCTGCGGAAATGCAGAAAAGGCTCATTCCTGTTTTTAATTACGCGCTGCAAAAAGACGGGATTCTCTTCCTCGGGCCGTCGGAGGCGCTGAACGGCTATAGTGAATATTTCTCCGTGCTGGAGTCGAAGTGGAAAATTTATCAGAAAACAAATGTTACCTCAGCCCTGTCGCGCATGGTTGACTTCCCGTTTACGTTTCCCGTAATCAGCCTGAAAAGTTCTGTCATAGAAAGGGCGGTAATGCCGGAAACGCTTATCCCGAACGTGATCCAGAAGATCCTGGTGGCTGAATTTGCGCCGCCCTGTGTGATCATTAATTCAAAAGGGGAAATCCTTTATATCAATGGCCGCACGGGGAAATACCTGGAGTTATCACCCGGCGTGAGTATTATGAATATTTTCATGATGGCGCGCGAAGGGCTGAAATACGCACTGTCCTCCGCGATCCAGCGCGCCGCCTCTGAAAATATGCCCCAGCTCGTCGAGCGTGTGAATGTAAAAACGAACGGGCATTATGAGATGATAAATCTCCGCGTCCGGCCGCTTGTAGAGCTGCAATCGCTAAAAGGCCTTATGCTTGTGGTTTTTGAAGATGCAGGGATAGAAGAAGGAACTGCCAAAGCAAAGCGAAAAACCAAATCAAAAGCGGCTGCTGTAAGTTCTGCTGAAATCGCCGAGCTTGAAAAGGAGCTGGAATACACGCGCATGCGGCTGCAGATGACAACCGAAGAGATGGAAACCTCGCTGGAGGAATTAAAATCCACCAACGAAGAGCTGCAGTCGGCCAACGAGGAATTGCAGAGCACGAACGAAGAAGCAATGACGAATAAGGAGGAAATGCTCTCGCTGAATGAAGAGCTGATGGCGATCAACATGCAGTACCAGGCAAAAGGACAGGAACTGGCCGAGATCAATAATGACATTAAAAACCTGCTCGACTCGACCGACATTGCGACAATATTTGTCGATAATGAGATCAATATCAAACGCTTTACGCCAAAGTCAACGCAGATCCTGAACATCATCCCGACCGATGTCGGGCGGCCGCTAGAGCACATCTCCACCAATCTTGAGTATACCGCGATGATAAGCGATGTACGCGACGTGCTGGAGCATCTCACGAAAAAAGAAGTGCAGGTAAAAAGCAAGAGCGGGCACTGGTTTTCCATGCGCATCTCGCCGTACCGGACGCTGTCGAATTATATTGATGGCGTAGTGATTACCTTCAGTGATATTACGACGATCAAGCAATATGAAGAAAAGCTTTTAAAAAGCGAAATGCTGCTGAAAGAAGCGCAGCGAATGGCACACATCGGCCATTTTGAGTTTGATATGAAAAAAGGGGAACTGAACTGGTCGGATGAATTGTACAGGATTTATGGCTATCAGCCCGGAACGTTTACGCCTGATCGCCATTTCTTTGAAAAAACTTCCAGTGCAGAAGAATTAAAAGAAATTACAAAAATCATCGAGAATTCCCTGCAAACGCTTCAGCCGTTTTCCTTTGAAAGAAGAGTGAAGACACATGGTGGAAGTGTGAGGATCATTCACACGGAAGGAATATTTTTAAAAGACGAAAGCGGCAAACCGAGATGTGTCATCGGCATAGAGCAGGACGTAACGGACCGCAAAAAAACAGAAGATAATCTGCATACAGAAAATGCTTCTTTAAAACGGAATTAAGCACAAGATTTTTAAAAATGTGTGCCTAAGTTGTTGATTTTTAAAATGTTTACCGTTAAAACTTTTTCGCTTGTTTTTAAAAGAAAATTTTGCGAAGTTCGTTCTACCGCAACTACTGATTACTGTGTTTCACTGACCCATCACACCGGCAATGATTACACTCATCTGTTTTTTTCTTAACCTTTTAAATTTCTTTAAAATTTTCATTGGAAGTATTTCAATAAATTATACTTTTAAACTATTTTAAACTTTTTTTGTTGGTACTTTATGATTAATACTTCTACACTGCCGAATACCAGGGGAATAGATATGGATGATCTTCGGAGCAAAGCAGAAAAGCTTGCAAAAAATGTAACCAGCGCGGAATTAGAGGCGATGTCCACGTGGGATGTAAAGAAACTCATCCAGGAATTGCAGGTACACCAGGTAGAGCTGGAAATGCAGAATGAGCAGCTGGTAGAAGTGACTACCGAACTGCAAAAAGCGCACGATAAATATTCCGACCTGTATGATTTTGCTCCTGTCGGCTATATGACCATTGAGAAAAAAACCGGTGTGATCGCTGAGCTGAATCTCGCTGTGACGCAGCTTTTGGGCGTGGAAAGATCGCAGCTCAAAGGAAGTCTTTTTACAAAGTTCATCAGTCCGGACAGCATAAAAGAATACCTGACATTCTTTAAAAGTATTTTTGATGCCAACCATAAGCAGATGTGCGAACTTTGGTTGAAGCCAAAAACCGGGAAGCCATTCTTTGTTCGGCTGGAAGGAGTAGACATTGAGTCGCCGACCAAAGTAGGGAAATGCTGCCAGATCGCCATCATCGATATTGACGAGCGCAAGAAAATGGAAGAGGAACTGGACCGGCAGGTCCGCCAGCGCACAGCCGAACTGGAGCATGCGAATGCGCTGCTGATCGCGGAAGTAGAGGAGCGTAAGAAATGGCAGAAAGACTCGGAGCTGCTGATAGCTGAGCTTCAGAATGCAATTCATGACGCCGATAACCGCCACAAAGTAGGAACGACCGAGCAAAAATCATCGAACGTACAAATAGCGAAAGCGCCTGCACTGACACAAAGTGACGTTTTACAAATGACGCTGAAAGAATTTTGTGATAAGGAAATTGATCCTGTTTTCGGAAGCCGTTTCTGGCGCTACTTCGTAAATTCCAAAAAAAGCTACGAGCCGATGTTCCCGATGCATGAGCTGATTGAATTCACTGTACAGGACTTTATGGACGACATGCGATGCAAAATGCGGATCAAAAAGCATTACAACAATGAAACGCTTGAGAAAGCGATTGAATCATTTGCCAAATACAATCTTATGCCATTTGGGAATAATAATTAGGCATGCAGAAAAAAAATTTTAAAAGCCGCTGTATATAAGCGGCTTTTTTGTTTTTAAAAGCAGGGCAATTTCCCTCACCCTCGTACAATTACCTTCCATTAAAAAAAACATAAACTCAGGAATCGGGAACTTACAAAAGCCTGAATAACCTTGTTAGTGTTCCATCGCTCCATTATCAGCAATGTGCCACGTTTAAAAAAAACGATACATACCCTCTACAATATGAATACTTCCTGGACAGCTGACAATAATGATTCGTTTGACGTAATCTGCCTTTCTCATTTACGTTGGGATTTTGTGTACCAGCGACCGCAACACCTCATGAGCCGCTTCGGAAAAAACGGGCGGGTTTTCTTTTTTGAAGAGCCTGTCTTTACTAATGTAGCTACACATCTTGACGTGTCGCCGCGTGACAGAAATATTACGGTTTGCGTACCGCACATTCCGCACGGGACAGGGGAGAGTGAAGCAGAAAATCTTCAGAGATCATTGCTGGAAGAGTTTTTAAAGGAAAAAAATATTGAGAATTATATTCTCTGGTATTACACACCGATGGCGCTGGGCTTTTCTGAAGCGCTCGATCCTTTGGCGATTGTTTTTGACTGCATGGATGAGCTATCGGCATTTGACTTCGCGCCGCCACTTTTGAAAACGCGGGAAGAAGAGCTTTTGAAAAAAGCTGATGTTGTTTTCACTGGCGGGCAGAGCCTGTATGAGGCGAAAAAATCACGGCATCATAATATTCATCCTTACCCAAGCAGCATCGACCGCGCGCACTTTTTAAAAGCGCGTGCTATGAAAGACGAGCCTGAGGACCAAAAAAATATTCCTTCTCCACGCCTTGGTTTTATCGGCGTAATTGACGAAAGGCTGGATCGCGATCTTTTAAAAGAACTGGCAGCTTTAAGACCTGAATGGAATTTTGTCATGGTTGGCCCCGTGGTGAAGATCAATCCCGCAGACCTGCCCAAAGCTGATAATATTTTTTATCTCGGTGGCAAATCTTACAATGACCTACCGCAATACCTTGCGCACTGGGATGTCGCCTTATTGCCATTTGCCCGAAATAAATCTACCCAATATATTAGTCCTACGAAAACTCCAGAATATCTTGCAGCCGGCCTGCCCGTTGTTTCTACTTCAATTCGCGATGTGATCTACCCGTACGGTGAGCTGGAACTTGTCGAGATCGCCGATACTGCCGTAGAATTTGCCAAGGCAGCCGAACGGCTCTTAACGGTGAAACATGATGCGAACCGGCTCGAAAAAGTAGATAAATTTTTATCAGAAAATTCGTGGGATGATACGTTTGCAAGGATGAAACATGAGA
>DASPKH010000121.1:0-8148 GCA_035628175.1 Patescibacteria group bacterium | reverse complement strand
CACGACGCTGCCGAAAATTGCTTTCGAAAAAGCGGGAATAATTAAGAAAAATACTCCGGTGATTGTTGCGGAAAATCGTGCAGTATTACGTGAGGTTTTTGAAAAAAAAGCTACGGAAGAAGGCGCGCCGATTACGTTTTTAAACGATATTTTTGACGTTGAAAGTGCTGCTTTTAAAAAAGACTTTTCTACAGAAATCTCTTTTAAAAATATTTTAAAAGGCGGTAATTCTTTTAAAAAGATTGCGACGTCGCTTGCTGGAAAACATCAGGTTCAGAATGCGCTAACAGCATTTGCGGCAATTGACATTTTAAAGGATGATTTTCCTGTTTCAGATGAAGCACTTGAAGCGGGTTTTAAAAATATCAAAAATAATGTTGGACTGCGCGGGCGAATTGAGCTTTTAAAAAGTGAGCCTCCGCTAGTGGTGGATGTAGCGCATAATCCGGCGGGAACGAAAGTTCTAAAAGAAACACTGGAGTTGTGTGGTTACGGCGGGACGAAGTGGAATCTGGTTTTCGGCGCGATGGCAGATAAGGAAATTGCTGAAATGCTTGCGCCTTTAAAAGAAATAACTGCTGAAATTTTTGCTGCTTCGCCGAAAAATGAGCGCGCGGCGAAGGTGGAGAGAATAGGTGAGATCGCACGCGAAAGCGGCTTTAAAAATGTGAGCGAATATGGCTCTATTGCTGGTGCTGTGGAAACTGCTTTTAAAAAGGACGCACCGATGCTGATTTGCGGTTCATTTTACGTAGTGGACGAGGCGTTTCAGGCTTTAAAAGAACATTGTGAAATTGAAATATAGACGGTTTTAAAATTATGAAATGTGAAGAATACAAAATCAAACGTGCGCTTATCAGCGTTTCGGACAAAACGGACATTGTGGATTTTGCGCGCGGGCTGCATGAGCTTGGCATCGAGCTAATTTCAACAGGTGGAACGGCAGATTTTCTGCGTGCGTGCGGGCTTGACATCACAAATGTGAGTGATTTGACGGGTTTCCCAGAAATACTTGACGGGCGCGTTAAAACGCTGCATCCGAAAATTCATGCGGGATTGCTGGCGCAATTGGATAATGAAGCGCATCAGAAACAGCTTTTGGAACACGATTTTCCCTCTATAGACCTGCTCGTAGTCAATCTTTATCCGTTTGAAGAAACCCTGGCGCGGGAAGGCTCCACGCACGAAGATATTGTTGAAAATATTGATATTGGTGGTCCGGCGATGTTGCGCGCGGCAGCGAAAAATTATCGCTGGACAGCGGCTGTTGTCAATCCGCAGCATTATAAGGAAACGCTTACCCTGCTTCAGATGAATGACGGCTGCTTGCCGGAGCGCGTGAGGATTGGGCTGGCGGGCGAGGCGTTTGAACACACAGCTCATTATGATGCAGTTGTGGCAGAGTATTTTCGCACCCATCGCAATTCAGCATTTCCGGAGCTATATACACTTCAGGCGCGCCGTGGTAAGACATTACGCTACGGCGAGAATCCGCACCAGAGTGCCGTTCTTTATGGAAAATTCACGCAGATTTTTAATCAGCTTCATGGCAAGGAGCTTTCATATAATAATATTATTGACATCGACGCTGCTTCACGGCTTGTGATGGAATTTAACGAGCCGGCTGTAGCGATTATCAAACATACCAATCCTTGTGGTGTTGGCATTGGATCCGAATTACGCGAAGCATATAATAAAGCATTTGCTACGGATACGGTCTCGCCGTTTGGTGGGATTATTGCTTTTAATAAGCCAGTGGATGAAGATCTGGCCCAGATGATCCATGGGATTTTTACCGAAGTGTTGATAGCGCCCGAATTTGAACCTGCGGCTCTTGAGCTTTTAAAAAAGAAAAAAGACCGTCGCCTCATCCAGGTTGATTATAATGTTTTAAGAAAGGCGATTAAGCATGATATTCGCTCAGTAGCGGGTGGATATCTTGTACAAAATCCTGATGACGTACTTCTCGACGAAGATGCGCTCCGCGTAGTAACACAGCGCGATCCGAGCGAAGATGAGCGTGCCGCAATGCTTTTTGCGTGGAAGGTGGCAAAGCATGTAAAGTCGAATGCAATTGTGTATGCAGCACCTGACCGCACTTTAGCGATTGGCGCCGGACAGATGTCACGCGTGGATTCAGCGAGAATCGCAGTGCAGAAAGCAAAAGATGCAGGCATTGATCTGAAAGGATGTGCTGTGGCGAGCGACGCATTCTTTCCGTTTGCTGATGGACTGCTTCAGGCGGTAGAAGCGGGTGCTGTGGCTGTCATTCAGCCAGGCGGGTCGGTGCGCGATGAAGAGGTGATCGCAGCAGCGGATGAGCATAATATTACGATGATGTTTACCGGTATGCGGCATTTTAGGCATTAGGCTTTGAAAGACATGCTAAGTACAATTTGAAGGAAAGAGAACTCGTGTGTTATAACACGCAAAAAGGCGGAGCAATCCGTCTTTTTTTTTGAGCGATATTTAAAGTGCTTGCGATTCTTCTATAAAAGATATCGTATTTTAATACACATTTTTCAGCTTTTTTTTAAAGGATTGGTATGAAAACGACAGTATACACAAGTGAATCACGCGGGAAGGCAGATCATGGTTGGTTAAAATCACGGCATACGTTCAGCTTTGCGGGATATCAGGATCGTAGCCGCATGAATTTTGGCCTGCTGCGTGTGCTCAATGACGATATTGTAGCACCGGGAAAGGGATTTGGCGCACATCCGCATGAAAACATGGAGATTGTCAGTATTCCGCTAAAAGGTACGTTGGCACACAAGGATTCGACAGGAACGGCAAAGGAAATTAAAACAGGCGATGTGCAGATAATGTCGGCGGGGAGCGGGATTACGCATTCAGAATTTAATTATTCGGCAGAGGAGGAGGTTCATTTTTTGCAAATCTGGATTTATCCGAAAGAAAGAGATATTCAGCCGCGCTATGAGCAGAAGTCATTTGTAAAAGAAGAGTATAACGGAGCTTTTAAAGAGGTTGTTTCGCCGGAAAAGGGAAGTGACGGTGTATGGATCAACCAGGATGCCTGGTTCTCGTTAGGGCATTTTAAGGCAGGCGATCACACACAATATTCTTTAAAAAAATCCGGTAACGGTGCTTTTGTCATGGTGCTGGAAGGTGAGGTTGAAATTGACGGAACTATTTTAAAACGTCGTGATGCGATTAGCATTGAGGATTTTGAAAATGTGGAATTGAGGTTTTTAAAAGACTCACAAATGCTTGTTATTGACGTTCCAATGAGTTTTTAAAATTCTACCGTAGACGAAATTTTTTTTATTAAAAATGCGTTTGTAAAGCAGTTCATCTTTTAAAAAACTTATACGTTATTTTATGAAACATATTTCTATCCTTTTCTTTACAGCACTTGTATTTCTTTCCGCCTGTGATAATAATAACACGGGTCAACCAGATAATAAAGTTGGCACAACGACTGCGGGAGTACAGAACAAAGCTTCGACAGAACAGGAACTGCATGGTAAACTGGATGAATGGATACGTGCAATAGTGACGCAGGATCGGGTAAAGCTGAATACCTTGGCTTCTGACGATCATTTATATACTGGGTTTGACGGCAGCACCTTCACGAAAAGCTCGAATATTGAATCACTGACAAACCCCATGTTTCGCATCGAGAAGATCGAAACAGAGGATGTAAAAGTGCGTATCTATGGTAATACAGGTGTAGTAACAGGAATTGCAAAACTAAAAATGTCAGCTGAAAGTGGGGCAAGTACTTCAGATACGCGTTTTACGCAAACCTGGGTTCAGCAGCAAAACGACTGGAAGCTTGTATCTGAGCACACTTCCCAAATCCCGGCACAGAGTGGTGGGCAATAGTTTTTACAGGCAACCGTACTATATATTGAAGATAGGAGTGGGGAACTTATCCTCAGAAATAGTGAGTTTGCCTAAGAAATGGCTAAAGTTCAACAAAACCGGAGGCGGGATGCTCTCACTTATAATTGGGATAAGCCTGATACCAAGTATGCTTATCCTCGCCGGGGCATATATTAAATACAGAAGACCAGGGCCATTTGACCATAAAATCCTGGAGCGAACAATTCTTGAAAGACAGTTTTTTTAAGAATCGAGTATTAAAAAGAAATCCCTTTGTAAATAAATGGTTTACAAAGGGATTTCTTTTTTGTTAAAATCTGATTCTGCTGCTTAGTTTAGAGCATCTATTTTTTTCGTTGTGCTGTAAAATGGAGGGTAAATCCGGTTTTTGAACTATTTCTGCTTGTAGTATTTTCAATCGCACCTGTCCAGTTATCTGCATTTTTAAATTGTCCATACATCCTTTCTATAGTATTCACATTATCTACCTTTGGGTTATAGGCTGTAAAACCTGAACCGGAAAAGCTAATAATATATTTACCGCCAGTAAGGCCACGCACATAAAGTCCGACAGCTTTTTTGTTCCTGTATAAGCTATCATTTGAATCAGGAGCATATGAAATAGAGGATTCAAAAACATTGAGGTTCACAGGCAGAGAACCACCCTTGCTATTCCGTGCTGTATCAATGCTTGATGGAGTAAATATCCATGAGCCAGGCACTGATTCCTGGACTTCCTGATTTGTAAGCCCACTGTCGGTATTATTCGTTGGCTGATCCTGACAGGAGATCATGGAAATACAGCAGCAAAGGGTAACAATCAATTTTCTCATAGTTTGTTTATTATCTTGGAAATAAAGGTGGTTGATGATATGTTTTCAAACATAGTAAAATAAAATTCATTTGCAAAATCCAAAGACAGGGGATACCTTCTAAAGTTTTACCATAGAATTATTTTTAATAGGCAACTGACTTTCTTAATTGTTAACGTTAATAGTTGTTGTTGGCAAATTTTTTACTGGCTATTATTATATTGTCCAGTTTTTCAATTGATGCATAGGGTACTGCAGAGCCATAAAGTACTTCTACTTTGATACAAGCCAATCTTAGAATAGCATAGAGCAGTCTTTTGCCGGCAGAGTCTAATTTTCTTAATTTTAAAAGTGAAAGCCCAAAGCTTAAAAAACTCTGGTATTAAAAGAAAGCTTTGTTGATAAAGTAAAATGTAGTATTTTAAAGAAGTATCTTTATTCTTAAAAGAAACTTTTACAACAAAAAGGAGAATCGTATGAAAGTTACCATTTTTAGTTTCGCACTGATTCTCTTTCTTATTTTGTCTGCCTGCCAGGATGAACCTGCTCCGACAGATGTGGTACCTACAGGTGAAACAAAGATTGATAGTATAGCAGTTGTATATAAAGATATAAATATATTTCTGAGTAATTATTCAGCCAAGGAAAAACCGATTGTACACATTGGTGATATTGCTTGCGAAGTTCTGAAGTTTGCTCCTGATACTATATTTTGTCGCTTACCGGAAAATACTATTTCTGGTTATTTGAAGGTTAATGATAACAACTCTATAATATCATTAGCAGATAAAATATTAATACATCCTTGGATAGTTAAGGTCGATCCATCCGTATTCAAAGCAGGAGACGAGGCGAGTATAAACGGAATTTGGTATGGTACAGATAAGTCAAAAGTGAAAGTTAAGTTCGGTGATGATAATGTAGAAGTTCTTTCAGTAAATCCTACACAAATCCAAATCAGAGTACCTGAAGGAGCTTTTAAAAGAACAGTGAGGGTAATTGTGGATAGCGTATCAAATTCTGGTACTGGCTCTATCGTAACTACATATACTGATGGGGATTTTTACTCCTGTAAGCTTAGTCTTCTATCACCGGAAGGTAACTATTTTAAAACAGTTCAGCCAAACTTTAATGGACGGTACACCGAAACGAACGTAATGGATCTTGTCAAGTTTGAATATGCGAGCTGCAACAGCCAATTTTTCGTTCATGAAGATCAACATACATTTGTAGACTCCTGTAGAACCCAAGATTACAGACGGTGGGGTTCGGATCCTATAAGAGATCGAACTTTAATTTTAGATATATTTACGATGTTTAAATTTACGCTGTCTGAAGATAACACGACAATTAAGAAGTTCAGCATAAACTATACATATTACAGTAATGATGATGTTTATCAAAGGAGGAATAATAAAGCTGCTTCTATTATAATTGAAGATATACCTGTTGTTTCACTTAGTGATGGATCATTGGTAGCAGAAGTTAAAGGAAGTGCGATTCAAAACATGGTAAAAAGCATTACTTATAATACTAGTTCTTATTCACCTGGCCATACTGGTGGTACAACGAACATTAAATTACTTTCAGTCAATTATTTACCTGAAACAATTTTGCGAATAGAATTAAATAGATTCAAATAGATTTCATTATAAATCTAACTTAAAACAAAAGCCTAACACGTTTAATGGTGTAGGTTTTTTTTGTTACAGGTCAAGAGATCCCTTTTTTAATGTATGTAAGGTTTTATACGATTGTATATTCATTCCTAATGTCTGGTTTTGCAGTTGATGCTTACTTGAGACTTTAAAAAGATAAACGAAGCACTTGTAAAAACATCATTTCACCACCTTCTACAGAGCATTTAAAGTTTTCCCATTTGCAGAGTACTCATTAGACGGTTTGCTTTTAAAGTGCCTTGCAATCAATTTGTAGAGCTTGATTCTTAGGAATGGACCAGCTTGGAACTTGAAAAAGAAAGAAATGGAGTTATCAAAAGTCAGTTGAAACTAAAAAAGTGAATTGACCAGGTATATCTATAAAAATTATATTTCAGATTCATACTAATGAACTGAAGAGATTTTACACCTTGTGCCCTTATTGATTCACTACAAGGGTAAATCTACACCCGTTTACATTGTTTAAATAGATCTGTAAAAAGTTTTTGTATTTTGGAGTTCAAAGTATTTTAAAATTGCCATGAATAGCAACACTATAAATGACACAAATGGGAAATGACACAAATGGGGAAAAGATGAAGTGGAAGGACTTTTTTATAGGTATGGGTTTCGGAATGCTACTAACTTCTTTTGTTTACTACTATATTACAAGTAAAAATGGTATTCAACCGAACAAATATGTGAAATTAACTAAAGAAGTTGATATTGAGAATAAAGGTTTCCTTAGAAAGGGTACAATACTTAAAATAGACAAGGTGATGCCAGAGGGCTTTACACGTTACATTCTCTATTTGAATCTAAAAGGTAATGAAGTTGATGTATACGAGACTAAACATCAAGATGAAATAATACCATATTGGATGCAGCCTTTCAATTAAAAAGTCGCCTTTAATTCATACTGCATACACACATAAGCATCTAAATTCTCCTAGCTGTATTTTAAGTATGGGTTTAAACGCTGAATGATTTGCAGATATGCAAATTTCATAGTAATTCAGCATACGAGGCAGAGTTTTGTCAATTGTGCTGCCAATTAGAAAAGACAAAGCCGCTTAAATTTTATGTTTGAGCGGCTTTGTCTTTTAGAAAGCGGTCCCGAGAAGACTCGAACTTCCGGCACACAGTTTAGGAAACTGTTGTTCTTTCCAGCTGAACTACGGGACCGTATTCGAAAATATTCTTTTAAATTAATTTACAGTATCACTACCTGAGAGCATAAAGCGGCTTCCTGCAGGTTTTATCATTTGTGCGTGAAAAAGCAGTTGTGCCGCCATATTGCGTACTTCCGTCACATCTGTCACTTTATAACCTGCCATAGCGCATCGCTCGATGATCTCTTCGATGTGCGTGGAATTAAGCAAGCCGATTTGTTCCATCTCAAGGATTTCGCCCCAAGCTTCTTTTGAAAAAAGTTCACGCTCGGCGAGATGTAAGATGCGAAAAGAATCTTGACTCGGTTTTTCATCAGTAGGTTTCATGAAATTCGGCATCTGCGCGCTCATTTCAACACGGTCAGCTAGCCAGCTGAAGGCAGCTGAAATTTCCGACTGGCTATAGCCCATTTCCTGGAGTTTTAAAAGATTAATATCCTGTATTTTGGTTTCCTGCCGAAGCTCCGAAATAACGTAAATAATAATCTCAATAATTCTTTCAAACATCAATTTTCCCTTTAAAAAACGCGCGTTGAAATTATTCGCTGCAAATATAACGATTTTCCAGCAGATGCATCGCATTTCGTTCATCATCAGTGGAGTCATTGTAACCGGCCATGTGCAGTGTGCCGTGTGCTGCAAGACGCATAAGTTCAG
>DASPKH010000120.1:0-15282 GCA_035628175.1 Patescibacteria group bacterium | reverse complement strand
GCCTTTGGTGTTGCGCAGTTTGTTGATTTCCTTTGCCGAAAAAGTTTTAAAACCTCGAATTATCTCCGGAAACGCATGAATCCTGCTTTTCTCCGTAGGGGGCGGGTTTGTAACCCGCCCTCTTCTCTGCATCCAGGGCATTTTCATTTTTAAAGGAGCTATCTTCGTCCAACCAACGGGCAGGTTTTAAACCTGCCCCTACAAGATTTTTTCCGTTTAAATTTTTCTCCCAATCCTCTATTTCTTTTAAAAATATTATCCCATGAAAATGATTTGGCATCACAATATATTTATCCAAAACCACATTTGCAGAATGATTCGGCAAACCCAGCCAAACATCTTCAACTGCCTTACCAAAATCATTCAAAACCACTTTCCCATCTTTAAAACTTCCAAACAACCACACACCATCCTGTACACAAACCCGTCACGAAATACGCACCAGCTTTAGAATAATCATATTCTTTCAAACGAATCGAACGGCGATACGGAAGTTCCGAATTATCCATAAATCACCCCTGCAACAACGACTGCGCCCCATCAATATAAATCTCCGTCCCGGAAATATGGCTTGACGCATCTCCCGCCAGAAACGCAACCAAATCCGCCACCTGTTCCGACGAACCAGGGTCGCCGTCTGTCAGCGGGATTTCACCTTCCGGAAACTCAACCTTCGTTTTTGCCTTTTCAATATCGCGCAGTTCCGTACTTTGCTCAATATTCGTCGTAATCGCACCGGGACAAATCACATTCACGCGGATTTTATACTGTGCTAGCTCCAGCGCAGTCATTTTGGCAAATGCCACCTGCGCGGCTTTCGAGCACGAATATGCCGTCGCGCCGGAATTGCTGAAGATCCTGTTGCCATTCACCGATGAGGTAATAATCACCGAGCCACCACGCTTTTTTAAAAGCGGTAGTGCATATTTCACTGTGAGAAAAGTGCCTTTCAGGTTGATATTCAGCGTTTCATCCCACTCGCTTGGCTTCAGTTCGTCGAGCGGTGCCCACACGCCATTAATGCCCGCATTGGCAAAAACGACGTCGAGCCGCTTCCACTTGCGCTCAATTTGCTCAATCGCCTCAATCATTTCGTCCGGCTGCGACACATCGGCAGCAATCGCAATTGCATCTCCGCCTTGCCGCTTTATTGTCGCAATGATTTCCTCCAGTTCCTCTTCCGTTCTACCCAACGCCGCAATTTTAAAACCATCCTTTCCCAGCCGCAACGCCGCTGCACGGCCAATTCCCGAACCCGCGCCGGTCACCAGCGCAACTTTCCCTTTCTGCATTTTTAAAACTCCTTTTTTTAAAGATTTTAAAAGCAACAAAGTTTTAAAAAGGATAAATTCCGGGGTTTACTGAATCGCTAACTATTCTACACGTTTATCATTTTCCCATTTTCCTTCATAAATTCTGCCATCACTGAAAACATGTTTCCCAAAACCTTCGCGCAAACCATTATTCCATTCGCCTTCATACACATCGCCATCGAAGAAACGGTAAATTCCACGGCCATGACATTTTCCTGCCTTCATTTCGCCTGAATATTCAGCAATTTTCTTTCCTTGAAAAAACCAAACTAGTTTGCCTTTCCCATCGGCGAATCCATCTACATTTCCGCCTGACCACGTACAGGTTTCGCCTTCCATCGGGCTTAGATTCCAAATGAGAATTCCATTCTCATCGTGAATAAAATCGTTCTTTAAAATTTCGGACATAGAAATAGATTTTTAAAAACTCATCACTTCACACTAAATTCCTTCACCGTATCCACAAACAGCTTCGCGTGTTCCACCGGAACATCCGGCAGAATTCCGTGGCCGAGATTGAAAATATGGCCGTCGTAGCCGCGCATTTTTTCAATGATTTTTTCCGTGCGGGCAATGATTGTTTCCGGTGTGGACAGCAGCGTTATCGGGTCGAGATTTCCCTGGATGGCAGTACGGCCATTGATGATTTGTCGCGCGTGGGCAATATCCGTATTCCAGTCCACCTGCACGGCATCGCAACCCGTCTGCACGATGTCCTCGATAGACTCGTAGCTGCCGCGCGCAAAAACTATCACGGGCACATCCGTCGCTGCCTTCACTTCCTCTACAATCATCCTGATGTACGGCAGCGAAAACTCGTTGAAATCATCGTAGCTCAGCATTCCCGCCCACGAGTCAAAAATCTGCACGGCATCAGCGCCCGCCTGCGTTTGCGCGATGAGATATGCCGCCGTACTTTTCGCGATTTTCTCCAGAACTTCGTGCGACAGCTTCGGCTCTTTAAAAAGCATGATTTTCGCGTTTTTAAACTCCTTCGTGCCCTGCCCCTCCGTCATATACGCAAACAGCGTCCACGGCGCCCCGGCAAAGCCAATCAGCGGCACACGCCCGGCAAGATTTTTCTTCGTCATCGCCAGCGCGTCCATCACATATTTCAGCTCCACATTCGGGTCAGGAATGAAAAGCTTATCAGCATCACTTTGACTTTTTAAAGGATTTTCCAAACGGGGCCCGCGCCCTTCCTCAATCGAGAGAGCCATTCCCATCGCCTCAGGAATTACCAGGATATCCGAAAAAATAATCGCCGCATCCACGCCAACAATGTCAATCGGCTGAATCGTAATTTCTGAGGCCAGTTCCGGCGTTTTGCACGTGGTGAGGAAGTCATAATTTTTGCGGATAGCGCGGTATTCCGGCAGGTAGCGTCCTGCCTGGCGCATCATCCAGACCGGAGTACGTTCAGTTTTTTCACGGCATAGGGCTCGAAGGAAAAGGTCGTTTTGGTATTCGCTCATTTTTTAAAATTACTCGTATTTTAATTCTTATTTTGTAAATATTCTGCGATTTCTTCAGCTAATTTCTCCGCCGTGAATTTGCCTTCTTTTGGAACAATATCCGCCTTCAGGCCATTTTTAAAAAGTGCGGACTCTGTCGTTGTGCCCACAGCCGCAAGGGCGACATCTTTTAAAAATTCTTTTGAGACAATTGTTAAAAAGTTCTCTACACTCGAAGGACTGAAAAATGTCACAACCGAAATTTCGCCTTTTAAAAGCATTTCTCCGGTTTTAACAACTATCTCGGCTTCAGGTTGAAAGGGAATTGTGCGATAGACTTCTACTGAATCAACAGCAATTCCACTTTTTAAAAGCTCTATTTCAACTTCCTTTTCGCTGAGATTTCCATGGAGGAAAAGCGCTTTTTTAAAAGGTTTCGCTCTTTTAAAAATCATATCAACAAGCCCTTTTGCCGTAAAATATTCGGGCGTAAAGGCAACATCAAAACCTTCCTTTTCAAGCGCTGATGTGGTCTTCCCACCAACAGCACAAAAGGTTTTTAAAAGCAGTTTTTCTTTTGAGAAATTCTTTTTAAAACGCTCAAAGAAAAAACGAACGCCGTTTGCGCTTGTGAAAATCAGCGCGTCATATTCGTCAATTTTTATAATCTTTTCGTCCAGTTCATCCCACGAATGCGGCGCTTCAATTTTTAAAACCGGGAAAAATGTTGGTTCTAAGTTGTAATTCTTTAAAAGTTCGGCAAATTCTGAGGACTGCTCACACGAGCGTGTAATGAGGACTTTCATTACAATTTTTTTACATCATGACTATTTTCTTTTAACTTGTTTAGAAGTTCTAACAGTGCATTTAGGCGATTCTCCATAGTTACGCTGCATGTTCTTTTAATATTCTGTGTTAATGCAATACCACTCTTAGATTCATAAAACCGTACATATTCATTAAGTTCTTTATCACTGACTTCTTTGTAAATCCCAGCATATTGTCCCATCATTGCCATTTCCATCATACCGCGCATCATTTTAGCCATAGGTTTCATGACCTTCTGCATATCTTCATCGCTTGTAACAACGTCACTCGGCCTGGTAGCTTTCATAATAGCAATAGTTGGCGGGAATATCATATCAATAAGAGTTTCCGCGGGTTGCATCTTAGCAATCAATCTGTTGATTATTTTTTTACGTTTGCCTGATATTTCATCGTCTGATAAGAAATCTGCTTCCTCTGCATTTTTTTCAAGTTCATTCATTTTAACAGCAAGTGGTGAACTGTACCATTTTTCGATTACTTGATACTCATTCACTTTGATAATTTCCTGTAAGCTTGCAATAAAAGTGTTGTGGACAGAATCGGTCTGGAAAGCAATTTGGCCTGCCTTTTCAAGCAATTGATAATCCTCTTCAGCAATTTCGCCTTTCTGCTTTTTAATCACTTTTTCAATCGAAGAAGCAATATTTTTTTCGCATTGCTCCAATCCACCTAATCGATAAATTTTTTCAGCCTGCTCTGCTGAAATCTTTTCCTGTGCAAATAAATTAACAGAGACACAGAAAAAAAGCATTATCAAAGTTTTCATTGTTCCCAAATGTAAAGTAAAAAAGTTTAAATATTCCTCAATTCCTTCAATATCTCATCCCCGCCTTTCGACAGCAGCATTTCTGCAAGCGCTGTTCCTAATTCTTCCGGGCTCTTCGTAGAGTCGCTCAGGAAATCGCGCACAAGTTTTTTGCCATCAAGCGAACATATCACGCCTTCCAGCTGAATCTCCTCTCCGACAACTCTCGCATACGCGCCAATCGGTACCTGGCATCCGCCTTCCAGCTTACGCAGCATAGCGCGTTCGGCGCGGGTTGCGAGTTCGGTTTCGGTGTGATTAATTGTTTTTAAAAGTTTTAAAATGTTTTCGTCGTTTTCGCGGATTTCAATGCCGATGGCGCCCTGGCTGACGGCTGGCAGGATTGCTTCGGTGGAAATCACTTCGGAAATCCTATTTTGATAACCCATTCGCAGAATCCCCGCATGGGCTAAAATCATTCCAGCTAAATCCGACTCATAGAGCTTTTTAAAACGAGTGTCGAGGTTGCCACGAATGTCATGGATTTCCAAATCCGGGCGTTTGTGCAAAAGCTGGGATTTGCGGCGAAGCGAACCCGAAGCGATTTTTGCTCCTTGCGGAAGTTCAGCAATACTTTTAAAAGGCGAGTCAGGGTGTTTTAAAAAAACGTCACACACATCCTCGCGTTCGCACACAGCGCCGAGCTGCAGGCCTTTGGGCAGGCGCGTCGGCAGGTCTTTTAGGCTGTGCACGGCCATATCAATTTCTCCCGCCAGCATCGCCATTTCCAGCTCTTTTGTGAAAAGCGCCTTGTCACCTATTTGCGCGAGCGGTACGTTGAGGATTTTGTCACCGGTCGTTGCGATTATTTTTATGTCGAAATTTAAGTCAGAGTTCGCATTTTTTAAAAGACCGCGGACGTATTCTGACTGTATCAGCGCGAGTTTGCTGCCGCGCGAACCGATGATAATATTCTTCATTGAATTGATTTCTTTTCTAAAGCTTTTAAAAACTACCTGCAAAATTGGCGAAAAGCAGCGGTAATGACAAATATCAGTGTAAAGTTATAAGCAAAGGGGGCATTTTGCCCTTGCAAATTTTCATCTGCTATTCGTATATTTACAGATAAAGTGCAACCTTTATAAACCTAAAAGATATGCAAACCAAAGATTTACTGAAAGGCATGGTACTAGGCGGCGGAGCAGCTCTCCTAGCGTTTATAGGGCTGGAACACACGTCGTTTCTCGACCACACAAAACCACAGAATTCTTTTGAAAAAATGGTACTTTTTGTGAGTTTGCCGCTGGGCTACTTCGCGGCGACGATGATTCATGAACTAGGTCACCTGTTGACAGCGCTCGCGCAGGGTTTCCGCTTTCAAATGTTTGTGGTCACATTTCTCGGATTGAAAAATGAAAACGGAAAAGTAAAAACGTATTTTAATACAGACATGAATCTTTTTGGCGGAATCGCAGCAGCTGTCCCAGCTGCGCCACATCCATCCAACAAGCGGAAATTTGCGTATGTGCTTCTTGGTGGGCCACTCGCATCAATAGTTTTGGGAATTGCACTAATGACTGGAGCTACATTTATTTACAGTCCGCTGCGGATTTTCATTGGCATTAGCGGCCTCCTCTCCTGCGCTCTTTTTCTGGCTACAACGATTCCATCACGTTCCGGGGGATTTTTTACTGATCGCGCACGGTTCCAACGCCTTTTAAAAAAGGACAAAACAAGTGAAATTGAAGAAGCGCTCCTGGAAATAACCGCATTGCGCAATTCCGGTATAGCAATTAAAGACCTCGACCGCGCAAAGCTCCAACTAATACAGTCTGATTCGGAACCAATGGTGCAATTTATTGGTCATGCCTACGCACATGCGCAACTTATTGAGATCGGCGAGGAGGAAACGGCAAGGCTACACAAGGCATATATGGACGAACTTAGTACGAAGCTGCCGTCATATATGGTGAAGATGTTGCAGAATCTATAAAAGTCTTTAGAAAGAATTGGTTTTAAAAGGAGAGTAAAAAAATAGTACAAAACTCTCTTCTTAAAGGGGATGTTATATCTTAAAAACTATTTTTTCACTTTGTCCTCCTCTGCCTCACTACGCGGCGGTAGCGCGAAAAGCTGCTGAACTGCATGCAGGATTTGTTCCGTGTCGGCCGGGTGATCTGCACTATTCTGCGAATATTCGCGTAGGGCGGAAATCGGGGAGGCAAGAATGCGGTTCACAAGTACTTTCGTGAGCTCATCCACTTTTTCAAAATCTTCCGGTGCGAATTTATACTTATACTTTTGCAAACCGCTTTGGCGAATGTCTTCGCACTTATCGCGCAGGGACTTTATCGTGGGTACAACATCAAGAACCGCAGCCCATTCCTTAAATTTTTGAAGCTCCTGTGCGATAATTTCCCTTACTTTTGGAAGTTCGCTTTTACGTCGCTCGTGATTTGCATTAGCGATCATCTCAAGCGAATCAATATCTTCCAGAAACACGTTGTCGATTTCTCCCGCTTTTGGATCAATATTGCGTGGCATGCCAATATCTACGATCACAAGTGGTGCCGACGGCCTTGTTTTCATCGCTGCCTTTACATCTTCCCTTTTTAAAATGTAGTCTTGAGAATGGACAGAGCTTATTACGATGTCGACATTTTTTAAAAACTGGTTGATCTCACTCAGAGGAATTGCCATTGCTCCATATTGCGAGGCGAGATTTTGCGCGCGCTCAAGCGTTCTATTAGCAATAAGCAAATGTCCTATGCCATGATTCCGCAGATGTTTCGCTGTAAGTTCTGCTGTTTCACCAGCGCCAATAAGTATTGCTTTTTTCGTTTTCAAATCCGCAAAAATCTTTTCGCTCAATTCTACTGCTGCATATGAAATTGACACAGCACCTTTGCCAATTGCCGTTTCAGCTTTGGCGCGCTTGCCAACACGAAAGCTGGTGTGGAAAAGCTCGTGCATGAGCGTTCCGGCGGTGCGCTTCTCGCCCGACAGCTCATAAGCATCGCGCACCTGCTGAAGGATCTGAACGTCGCCAACAATGAGTGAATCAATGCCGGAGGTCACTTCCATCAGATGCTCGGCAGCTTTAAAAGAACTTTCGATGTAGAAATGCTGCGGTTTTAAAAAGTTTGCGCGTTTCCACTCGATGAGGAAATTGACGAGGTCTTCGCTTTTAAAAGAATCATCATGTGGCACCCCGTAAAGTTCGGTGCGGTTGCAGGTTGAGACGAGAACAGCTTCTTTTAAAAATTTTTCCTGCAATTCAGGTAGAATCTGTGCTGTCTCCTCGTTTGAAAACGCCACGGCCTCACGCACTTCAACAGAGGCGGTTTTGTGGCTGATCCCGAGGAGAAAAAGATTCATGAAATTTTTATTTTTTTAAAGTTTCTACCGGAAATTGTGAAATCCTGTAAAAGTATTGGCAAAAATGACCGAGATGCACATTACAATAAAACCTATAACTGCCAGCAGTGCAAGCCGTCTGCCCCGCAAACCGGCAAATTTTATTACACTAATTCCAACTCCATAAACAACAAGAGTTAAAAAAACACCAATAAACTGCGCATCAGCTTTTGAAAAACTCTCTATTGCACGCGGAAGCCAGATAAATCCAATAACAATTGAAAATGCCAGAGCTATAAATCCTATGATAATTCCCTTGTTAGCAAGTTTTTCAAGGCTTTCCAGGCTAGGTAGATTCTGATAGACGGTGTCGAATGTTTTCGAACGCAGCTTTTTGTAGAGAATGACGTAGAGGAAACCATACACTGCTGACAGCGTAAATGATGAATATCCGACCAATGCTGCTATGACGTGAAACGCGAGGAGTTCGCTTTTTAAAACATCCTGTACGCCGTAGTATTGTTTGTAAAACAGCGAATCCAGAAGTACCAGAACGGTGCAGATAGCTAGAATTGGAAAACCTGTGTTGCGGACTTTTGTCGAAAATTCTATAAAAAGATAGGCGGCAGAGATCGTAAGTGCAAGCATTCCCATCAGTTCATAAAAGCTTGTCACCGGGATGTGGCGAAATTCGGCAGTGCGAAGTGCACTCGACAGAAAGTGCATGAAAAGCGTAAGCGACAGAAAATTCGACTTGTGCTTATCGGCAAACTCATCGCCTTTTAAAAAAGCCCGGCCGTAAAAAAACGCGGTGACAGTATAACCAAGCGGAAGAAATATGTTCAGTATGGAAATTGCTGCCAGCATAATGTTCGGAGCTGTAGGTGTTTTTAAAAGTGGCTCTTAAAAAAGACACAAAATTGGGGAAAAGCGCGGTGAATTCCAAAAGATGGCCGAAATGTAAGGTTGCCATAATTAACTAGAAACAGAATCTCAAAGTATCGTTGTCGCAAAAGTTAGCGTCTCATTTCCAATTATCCATTGATCAAGAACGTATGATTGTTCGGAAATTCGAATTACATTTGTAGAAGAAGCCAGAAGTTTATAAAAGATCTGCGCTTTAAACAGATAAACTTAATGCTTGATTTTTTCGCATAAATACTTGACTATCATTCGTACAAACTACATTAACCTGGCACACTTGCTCCATGTTCTCGAAGATGCTGCAGATAGCCCAGACTTCAAAACATATATCAGACTTGCTGATACTTTAGAGCTCATTTAAAATGCAAGAGGCGAGATAGCAACAGCTTTCCCGCCTTTCATACTTAAAAACAGAATTTATTTTCCTGATTTCCTTTCGAGAAGCCAGCAGATAGCGCATGTTTTTAAAAGATGCTTATGAATAATATCCCATTTCTGCCTCACTCTTTCGCTCATGCTCGCTCGTGAAAGTTCATCAGTTACCTGCTCAATTGCATTTAGTGCCTGTATTATTTCGTTTGGGTTCTTTTTAAAGATTTGTGCGTAGTTCATAGCTACACCTTTTTATGGATAAGTGAAAATCCTTTCTACAACTGTTTTTTATACTTTAAAAAGGTGCAAACTGTTTCCTACCATAAAGATATTGTGAATAACTTATTAAATGATATGACGCCCTTTACCTGTATTCTATTTTTAAAACAAAAAAGCGGTTTTTTAAGAACCGCTTCGTAGATAGTATGTTTCAAAACAAACAGGCTTAACGCGTGAAAACGATCGTCCCCTGCTGATTAGCGTCTGTCATATTTGAGGTATAAAAAATTTGCATTGTATAGGTTTGCCCTGATTCAAGACCCGTTACATTTGCTAGATTAAAAGGGCTGCTCCAGTCCTGATTTCCATCGCTGAATGTTTCATTATTGACAAGGGTAGCAATGATCGGGCGGCCCTGCCAGCCTGTACCGCGCAGGTCGCTAAATGGAATTGTACCGGCATAGAAACGCGCAGTATAAAACTGCGAACTTGGAGAAAACGTAAGTGTTGTACCTGTGTGTGAAGCGCTGTTTACCTTACCGCCTACAGTAAGAGTTTTTCCAGTTGGGAGAGGATCATTCGTGTTAGTTTCGCATCCTGAAGAAAAAATAGCGCCAGTGAGCACGCACATAGACAAAAACATACGACGTGAATTTTTTAAAACCTTCATTGTATTTATACCTTTTATAGAATGAAAATATGTTGTAATTTTTCCTGTAATACTCTGGTGACCCTTTTAAAAGTTCCGTTTTAAAAGGCTACCCCTGTTAGATTTCGATCAGTACCAGAAGAACACCTTTTCATTAGAAAATATTCCACATCATTTTTAAAAGATTATGAACAACAAAATCCAAAAATCACTCGATGTGCTAGCAAACCTTTCAGAAACTATGCCGTCGCCTATAGCAGCAATTGAAACAGTGACCACTGCCATCTCTCTTGATACGCCTGACAACCGCGAAAAAGTCAGTGCGCTCGCAGCTGTAGCGGCCTTTGGCTTTGCGTATAATCGCATGAAGAATAAAGAATCTATCCTGACATATCTGGTTGCCGGCGGGGCAGCACTAGCTGGATATTACGGAGCTGACCTTCTGCTGGATG
The DNA here is from genome assembly GCA_035628175.1 of Patescibacteria group bacterium. GTDB lineage: Bacteria > Bacteroidota > Ignavibacteria > Kapaibacteriales > DASPKH01 > DASPKH01. The sequence continues at coordinate 4,969 of DASPKH010000120.1, read as the reverse complement.
CAGTTCACAGGGCAAAAGGAAATCAGGGAAGCTCCAGTACCGGGGAGGATTCTCAACTAACAGAGGTAGATTATGAATAGGTATAACTGTACTATGTAACTTTTTGTAATTTTGTGTATTATTGCTTGAAAGAGGATAGCCTTAAAAAAATAAAGCAGCAAATGGAAAAAGCAACACGAGCCGGCAGGCAGGAAAACAGTCAGGGCATAAAGATTATTTTTAATTTTTTTAAAACCGGTGTATGCCATGTTGATTCACTTTAATGACCTTTTCAGCGCAAACGGTGACGGTACGATTTCACCTGTCACACACGTCCACATCAATGGAAAAATGGTATTGGAAGGTTCAGTATTAGACCTTTCTGAAAACCACCTTGATGGTCTCCCTCTTCATAAGCTCCGCGGGCATTTCCTTGAAGGCGAGAGGAAATCTGACGGCTCGATCCATATAAAAAGTTATGTCCGTTCTATGGCATAATTTTCTCCAATTACCACGAACTGTACAAGACTTGTTTAAAGTAAAGCCCTGGAGACAGGGCTTTTTCATTCACGGTTACTATAATTATGAGCAGTCTCAAGCTTCTTTTACAAAAGCAGAATGAGCTAATGGCAGCAATGCACGCAGCGCATGAATCTTGCAATATGCCAATGCTGCTGGAGTATAAGGCCCAGCTCGAAAAAGTAAATAAAATGCTTAATGAATTAGGTATAAATGTAAAGCCTGTAAATAAAAAAAGTCAGTAATTGATATTACTGACTTCAAGAAACAGTCGGCGTGGCGAGATTCGAACTCACGGCCCCTTGCACCCCATGCAAGTACGCTACCAGACTGCGCCACACGCCGAGGTATTATCAGCAAAAATAATATTTATGCTTTTAAAAAACAAAGGCTAAAAATTCATTTTCTAGCCGTTGCCAAGCGGCGCGCGAATACAGCTACGGCCAGCATCATAGCGCCAGCCACCCCAAAACACCAGCGCATTCCATAATGGGCGGCGATCCATGAACTTACAGTGGGACTTATAAGGTTGCCTAGTAAAGTTGCACTGGAGGCAAGCCCCATAATACCACCTCGAATGTCAGCTGGGGATTGTTTGCTGAGCACGGAGTATAGGCCAGGTATGATAGCTGCAACAAAAACGCCGATGATTAACCGTAATGGAAAGAGATATTCATAACGAGGTACGAATCCCTGAAGGGTAACCGCAACACTCACCACAATAGCAGCCATACTAAGTGTCTTTCCCCATGCAGCTGAATCATTACGCTTCCCCCAGAATGGAGCAAAGATTACACTACATAGCCCCACAACTCCGATCATTACACCAGTAATTGTTTTTAAATTTTCTACCGGTGCTCCGAGAGATTCTATATACAGTGCAAATATAGGCCCTGCAAATACTATACTGGCCTGTGCTACGATGATCACGAGTAAGGCTCCCCGTATTGAGGTCTGCTGCCATGCGTAGCGCAAATTAGCGAGAGGACTGCTTTTTGATTTTGATGTGCCCGGTCTTCGCTCTTCGCGGAGTTGATGTATAATTATGATACCACTGAGCAGGCACATACCACCAACAATAAAGAATACATTTCGCATTCCGGCCATGTCTGAAAGAATACCACCAAGTAGCGGGCCAGCAACTGTTCCGCCGGATGTAGCTGTTTGCAAGATGCCGAGTGCATAGCCAGTGTGCTCCTGAGGGGTTTCTGATGACACAAACGAAAGATTGGCAGCGATAAATCCGCTTACAGCACCCTGGAAAACACGCAGAAGGAAAAATTGCCATGGTGTAACTGCAAAACCCATTAAGCTAATTGCAATCGCAAGGCCAAAGATCGCCCTAAGGACCATTGCTTTTCTCCCATATCTGTCTCCAAGCGCACCCCATACAGGAGTAGCAAAGACAGAAAGTATAAATGGCCCGGCATAAATGAAGCCGCTCCACCGATGAATATCTTCTGTTGTTGTTACTCCAAGATAGTCACGGATATAAAGCGGCAAGAAAGGCATAAATGCGCTCATCCCGATCATTGCTATAAGCTGTGCCAGCCATAGCACTGCGAGATTACGCTTCCAGACAGCAAGGTTTTTAAAAGAAAAGCTCAGAATCCCTTTAAAAAAAAGAAAAGAGGAAAGAGATAAACTCTTTCCTCTTCTGTCAATTTTAGCCGGAATTATCCTTTTAAAAAATTCTTTTATAAAGCCGTTTTTAAAACCGTTCATTATTATGCAGACGTTTTATCGTCAAAATATCGAGAAATGCACGTAAACCAGAAAGTGAACTCACAGTGGAGCGCTCATCATTATGCCACTCCACAGGAATTTGCTCTATGCTCAATCCAAGCTTTTTGGCAAGGAACAATATTTCCACATCAAAGCTAAAGCCATTAATCTTTGCACGGGAAAAAATACTCTCTGCCGCGGCCGCTGTAAAACCTTTAAAACCACACTGTGTATCATCAATCCCTTTAAAAACAGTAGTCTGTACAGCACGGCTGAATACACGGCCCATAGCCTCCCGGTGTTTGGGTTGAGGTCTTTTAATCATTGTCCTGTCCAACACACGGCTGCCAATGACAACGTCAAAACCTTTATCGAAAGTTTTTAAAGCATTGCCCACTTCGTTTATAGGGGTTGAAAAATCTGCATCCGTAAATATTCGGTAGTTTCCTTTAGCTTCAAGCATACCCCGACGCACAGCTGCACCTTTACCCATATTTTGGGGTTGCCGGATAAGAGTAATAAACTTTACCTCTTCATTCAGCTTATTAATTACCTGAACAGTCTTGTCTACTGAGCCGTCATCGACAACAATAATCTCAAAATTATATCGCTGATCGGCTAAGTACTCGGCTGCCCTTTTTAATGAATCACCAATTCTTAGCGCTTCATTATACGCAGGAATTATAAGCGACAAATATGGAGTCATTTGGTTAAAACACTCCCCTATTGCTGACCTGAGGTATCTGGCATCGCAGCTGTGGTGTCTACGCTACCGCCAATTCGTGCGCGTAATTGTGTAATTTTCGCTTCAATATTCGGCAGCATTGAACGGTAGAATTCCTGAGTCGAACTCCTGTATTTTGCTGCAATTCTCTCTGCTGCATCAAGGGCGGCTTTATAATTACCGTTACGCTCGTACATGCTGATCTCCATTTCATCAATTCTTGCCTGTGCGCTCGGGTCTGAACCGCTGGCCTGAGCAAGCTGCTCAAGCATACGGCGTGACTCCTGATAATTGCCCATGATCTCATAAGAACTTGCAGCAGCCACATAGGGGCTGAAAGAACGCGTATAGCGATCAGCATCCATTAACTCTGGGTTATCGATCAGACGTTTAGCCGCATCAATTGCCTTCTGCGCATACACTTTCGCCTGCGGCATGGCTCCGGCAAGCCGGTAGAAATCCGCAATATTGTACAGCAGACCATATGAGATGGGGAATTGTTCCAGTGAGATCATCGTGTTCATTTTCTCAAGAGCAGCAACAGCTTTTGCATTATTTTTTTCAGTTTGCAGCAGGTATTGTGCATAACGAAGGTACAGCAGCCTGTAATTATCCATGAGGCGGCGATGCACCTCATCATAATATACTTCAGGATTGTTCAGGTTGCGGAGTTTAAATCCATAATGCGGCTCTGTATAGAACTGTTCACCTTCTACTGTATTGACAAGACATTTTTCCATTACCTCAGTATTGATAGCTTCTACGCCACCTACTCTCTGGGGAACTGGGCAAACACGGTACGCCATCCCTTCAAGACGAAGATAGTCGTCTGTTCCCGCAAAAACGTCATTCTCACCCGGTGTCCCTGGCTGGCCAACCGTCGTTGAGAAATAGACGGGACGTTCAAACTTTGTCTGTACAAGGATTTCATTGACGAGTTTATGCGGAAGTCGGTAGTAATATGTCTGTCGCCCGCTTTGATCCTTCTCCAGCGGCATACCTGTAAACTGGTATGTCATAACTCCAGCGCCTGAGCCACCATATTTTTGCATTACTTCAGCAGAAACCGGGATTGATATATTCTGTGCTGTGCTTCTCACCGGGCGGCTTACTGACATATCATCTTCTTCCGGTACACGAAGAGACTCATCAGAGAATGTTAGCGGTATTTTCTTAGCACCATGTGGTGACTGATTCTTCAGCTGATCTACATACCAGGTTGTTCCACCAAGGCTGAGGTTTACTACCCTAACGTCCCTTCGGACACCAGCTACATCCTGCAAATACCACAGTGGGAATGTATCGTTATCGCCATTAGTAAAGACAATAGCATCTTTTTCGAGGCTTTGCAGAATATTATACGAATAATCAAATGGTAAGAAATTGCCTGCACGACTGTGCATTTTCCATCCGCCAATCGCCATATTAAGCGGAACTAGCACTAGAGCTACGGCTACTATGCCTATTGCCGCAGCTGGAGCTACGCGGTTTTCACGACGGAGCCTGTCTATAAGGGCAAATGCCCCAAGGCCAATCCACATCGCAAATACCATAAACGCGCCTGTGTAGAAGTAATCACGCTCGCGTGGCTGCGGGTTCTGTTGGTTTTGCTGTACGGTAGCAATTACGCCCATCATCAGGAACATCACAAGGTATACAAATGCCATTTTCGGATCGCGGCGGAAATGGAAGATGAGCCCAATCAGACCAAAAATAAGCGGCAGAGCAAAAAAACGTATTGGGAAAAGATCGCTATAGCCAGACCCATAATTCCTGCGGACAACATCCGGATCGCCAGCTGATGCAAATAATGCAGCCGGTGCGTCCTGTGTATCGCTCGAGCGTCCTACAAAATTCCAGTAAAAATACCGAGTGAACATATGATGGATCTGGTAATTGAACAGGTAGCTCAGCTCACCTGCTGTATTAATTCGGCTACGACCCCAGTCAGCATCCTGCACAGTACGCCCATTTCTCTCTACAACCCGCATTTGTGGCTCGTACCATTCGCCATGCTCTACG
>DASPKH010000119.1:0-4894 GCA_035628175.1 Patescibacteria group bacterium | reverse complement strand
CCTGCGTCGTGAAATGTAATGTTTAAAAGCTCCTGTCCCGCATGCCCCTGAAATTCAAATGTTTCGCCGTAGCGCTGCGCCTCCATGATGAGCGAAATCCGTATTAAAACTTCTTTTGAAAAAAGTGAAAGCGTTTCTTCGGGAAAATTCCTGCTGACATCACTCTTAAGCACCTTGGCGCCGTCGCGCAGCATGATTTCGGCGAGGTCGCGCGTGGGCGGCGTTGCGATAATGCGCAGGTGCGGATGATGCTTTAAGACGTACGGCAGCCCGCCCAAATGGTCAGTGTGCGCGTGCGTGAGCAGCAGCGCGTCGGTGGGCTTGTGCAGAAGCAACTCGCTGTGGGGAAAAGCGTCGGTGTCGCGTTTGCGCGGATGCAGCCCGGCGTCAATGATGAGGCCTGTACCACCGAGATTGAGGTAGGTGGAATTGGCGCCGATTTCTTCGGCTCCTCCGAGGAGGATGAGTTCATTCTTGGGCATTAGTCAGGCTCCACTTCGGAAATTACCCAAGGAATGTCAAAGTAAATTTCAACTTGTACAATCGGTAATTTTATATTTTCAAAAAATGTAACAGAAGGCTTATCAATTTGTACGAAGCCGATTGAAAAGTAAGGATTTATAACTGCAATTTTTGATTCGTTTTCTTTTAAAATCTTACCAGCAAAATTGTACCAGCCACCATACGAATGTAGGTTTTGTGCTAAACGCGTATTATGATATATTTCAAAATCTTTATTTATATCAATTCCTAAGTTTTGAAATAATTGTTCAATTTCTATAGGATAGATGTTGCGTCTGTATTGAATGTAATTTCTACACATCGAGCAGCCACATTCTTCGGCTCCGCCTTTTAAAACATTCGCATAAATTGATTCAGTTAATTGCTTATCAACTGCAAATGTCCAATCCAAAAAGTGTACGATTGTTTCCATTACTTTAAAAAACCTTTTTAAAAACATTTCCTCCAAATATAACAAAAGGGATAACCATTGCCGGCTATCCCTTAGCTTTTTAAAAAGACTTTTTGATAATTAACGTTTTAAAAATAATGGAATTGAACTTAGGCTGCTTGTAAAATATCCGGAGCGTTTGCCGTTTGCTAATGTATCTTCGTCAAAGGTGAAGTGCAGAAGCGAAATGTCATAAATCCCGTTGCCCCTGATGCGTTGTAGCTGTTCTGGCGTAAGAGATAGTTTTCCGCTATCTGATACGCGGAGAAGCAATTTGCCCCCATATTTAGCTGAATCGGGATGAATAAGTGATGCCGTGAGTCCCGAATTAAAGTTTATCTGTACTACAAGCTCAGCATTTTCGGCGCCTTCGTAGTCAAACTCCAGGCCATTGGTAATATCAAGAGTGTCAGCAGGGAAAAGTTTTAAAAATTCAATTTTTTTTGACATCGTCAGTAGCTTGCTGTAGTTCAAGTTTTGGTAATTAAATACTTCCCAGAAAAGGTTGTTTTTTTCGTGCTGAGGCACTGTCGTATTTGAAAAGATACGATAGAACCGGTCGTTATTAAAACCTTGAGAAAGAAATTGCTGGTTTAATCGAACATAACCAACTTGACCTGTTTTTTTATTGTGAAGGAAAATCGCCCCGCCGTAGTAATTTTCTACACCAGAAAGCGACGAATAATCAAGGCTAATGCTGTGAAGGGCGTCAAGTGGATATTTCATTTCAGGAAAAAGCGAATCCAGGACCGAATTATCCCAGTTATTCAGGCTCATGAACTGGCCAAAGATATAGAAAGGTTGAAGCTCAACGATTTTTTCATTATCAACTAACGGAGTAGGATTATCCACACATGATGCAGTTCCCAAAATAGAAAGCGCAACGAGCAATATTCTTTTAAAAGTTTTCATCACAAATTCCATTTTATAGCTACGTTTAAAAACGGCTTTTCAAAAATTACGAATGTTGGGTATTGCTTGTCAAGATTCATTCCCTTATTGCTGAGAAAAAGATTAAAGCTCGTGTTGTTAAAAGGCTCCCAGCCACCGCCGATGGCGTAGAAAGGATAAAGCGCGGTTTCATTATCTTGAGCAATGATATAGTTAAAATCAACGCCGCCTTTTAAAAAGAAATCAAACGGAAGCTGGTATTTTGCATCAAAATTCAATGTGAAGGCGCTCACGCTTTTATTCACATATTCCGTAAAAACCGCCCATTGGCTGAATGGCCTTTCAAAAGCGTAGAGTGGATAAATTTGCGGCCCAATGGTGTTGCCCCAATTTCCTGGGCTTTGCCGCACTTGTGGATTGCGATAATCTACGTCGTAATTGTAATAGCCGTAATTGAACAAATAATTGTAGCGGCGAAATTCTGTTTTCGATGTAAAAGTGAGGTTTTTAAAAAGCTGCGCGGAATAATCCATTCCTGCTACAAATGCCGTTCGCGCAAGGAAATCCGAATTTCCTCCACGAAGCCCGAATTGCCCATATAGCCGAAATGTCGAATCTGTATAAATTCCAAGAGAAGCCGTCTGACCGTAATCAGTAATGTCTGCACGGGGAGCGTAATGTATACGTTGCAAAATAGGAACAGTACTATTTCGGTACGCGCCATACTGCACATCTGCTTTTAAAGTTGCTGTCAGGGGGAAATCTACAAGTGAAAGCATTATATCGTCCCCATCATTTATCCCAAGCCCGATACTCGTAAAAAGGTCTCCTGTTTTGCGATAACCAATTTTAAAATGTCCATACTGAAGCGACAGCGCCGAACCCTGCGTCTCCATATTGTAAATCGTCAGGCCCTCGTATAGGCGAGGATAGTAATAATGACCGGCTGATGCATGAACCTGAAGCCGTTCGTCAGATAAAGTAATACTTGTATCAAGCGACATAAGAAAGCGTGGAAAAACAGCGATATTATCATAATTATTTACCCCGTACGACATACCTCGATGCTCAGCAAAGAGGTCGGCATTGGCTTTTAAAATGTCAAAAAAACTGGCTGAAATAGCAGCTTTAAAATATAAGGCGCCATGATTGAACGGGCTGTCCTGGGGATTTTTAGTGAACTCGTGGGGATACTTCCGTTTTAAATCATTTCTGCCTGGCGAAAAACTACTATAATTAATGCTACTTGCAGCTGTAGGTGCTACAACACCATCATAATAAAGCAAAGCACCGGATAAGTTAATGTCCAATTTGTAAAGACTGTTTGTTGAGTCCGCTAAAATTTCTTGAAAACTAAGCAGGAAAATCGCCGTGAAGCACATCGCCTGTAAAATTGGTGGCATGAAGTTTTTAAAATGTGGGTATTTGGTGTTTTTAAAAGTGTCCTAATATAAACAAAAAAGGACAACCATTTCGGGTTGCCCTTTTAAAAAGTCTTTTTTAAAACTTACTGCAGAATCTGTACAAGCTGTGTAGCTGTTTCGCCCGCAGCAGAAAGCGTGATGACGTAGCTGCCTGTTGGCAACGTGTACCCTGCAGTATCATGGAAATTCCAGTGGATTGCGTTGCCGGAAGTTTTTAAAACGTTGAGGAGTTCGCCTTGTACATTGTAGATTTTTATAACGGGTTCGCTGGCGGCTGGCGCTGTGAAGCGGACTTCCATGCCATCGGCTGTTTGCGAAATATTTTCAAAGCGAACATTTTTAAAAGATTCGGTTGTAAAATCTTCAACGCTTGTTGCACCGCCGAGACGCGAGATGATGTACGTGGCGTCTTTTAAAAACTCCTGTGCTTCTTCGGGTACAAGGACAGAGATTTTTAAAAAGTTTTGCACGTCAGTTTTAAAAGAATTGAGGGTTGCGATGGCGCTACTGTTCTGATTATTTTCGACCTGCGTACGTGCACTAACGAGGGAGTTTTTGAGCTGGCCTGCTTCTGCAGTGCCGACATAGCCCGTCTGGTTTAGCTCGTCCACGGTATTTTTTACGGCGAAAAGTTCTGTTGGTACGGTTTCGGCAAGGTGAAGCGCGCTCAGCATGACCGTTCGCAACAAATACGTCGTGTCATTTGGCTCGCCTAGGTCTTCGTTATTGCGGATTTCAAGGCCCCAGCCGTCGAGAACGCGGATTTGCCTGATTCCATGGGGAGAGCCAAAACCGATGTGGAAAAACGTCGAGCGCTGGTCTTCCACCCACGTTGTGTCATAGGCACGTCCCCAACCGGTTTCCATCACGGTGTCGATATTATCTGCGTAGTCAGTCGTTTCAAAAAGAAAAGTGTCGCGTTCATGAACGGTTTCAACGGTCAACAACGCACCTTCCACACCTTCGGGGAAGCTGATGGCCGCGTTGTGGTTTAGCTCAAGCGCGAGATTACCAATGGGATTATCCGGGTCAACACGCGAATTAAAATAGGAGAGATGCGTTCCGGCAAAACCAAAATCCGGCTCGTGGAATGTGACGCCGTGCCACTTGACAGGATTAAGCATTGACGTGTCACTTTCAAAAGAATGAGCCTCAAAAGCATTTCCGATAAGGTAATATTTATCAGGCTCCAGTTTGTCAAAATTCGTGTGCGCGAGTGTATCGCCATTTTCATCAAAGGTCGTTACTTCGAGCAGACCGCCGCTCCAATTGATATCGTCGTTTCCATTGCCATCGGTACCAAGAAGCTGAATGCGCTTTATGCCGATGGAGGAATAAATCGTGCGCGGATACACATCGAGAGGAAGCGTAAAAACAGAGTCATTAAAATCTGTAACGCGAATTTCAAATGGATTGGCATACCCTTTTAAAAAAACTTTGCGAGTGCGCGTCGGAAAATCCATCGTTGCGCCTTGCCCCAACCAGAGAAATACATCCACGGAATCAGGGTAATTTCCTTCCTCATCAGGTTCTTCAACAGCCATCGAATGCAAGCCCCAAGGATTTCTAAAAAGAATCCGCTGAAGTGTGACGGAATAAATATCTTCAAAATCTATTTCGCGGAGCT
>DASPKH010000118.1:0-2081 GCA_035628175.1 Patescibacteria group bacterium | reverse complement strand
TAGGGAAAGTGCGCGTGATGTCTGCTGTATATCCGCGATATTCCGCCCCGCAGTCCGCGAGAACAAGTTCGCCCGCTTTTGTCACGCGGCGGTTTGATGTATAGTGGAGAATGCAGGGATTTGGCCCGGAGCCGACGATAGACGCATAGCCCACGTCTTCCGCGCCGAGATTTTTAAAAATATATTCCATCATAGCTTCCAGTTGGTACTCGGCCATGCCGGGGCGCGCTGAGGCCATCGTCTTTTTAAAACCTTCATTCGTGATGTCAATCGCTGTTTGCATGAGCGCAATTTCCTCAGCATCCTTGATTTCGCGCATCGTGTTTAAAACACTAAGTGGTTTTAAAACCATGTTCGGGAATTTTTCTTTTAAAAATTTTTTCTCATCCTGCTCCACGAAAATCACTTTGCCTGAAACAGGTTTGCGAACACTTGCCGTCGGCCACGTGCTCACAAGCAGCGTGTCATTTTTCGCCAAAACTGTTTCAAGCGTTTTTAAAAAGTCATTTCTATCAACAGCTTTTGCTAGGCCAAGCTCGCTTTCCGCTTCAGTCGTGCCCATACGAACACCGCTCCAGACTTCTGTTGCCATAGTGCGCTGCGGTACGAACATCACTTCTTTAAAAACTTTGCCGTCAATTTCCACGCCATTCGGCACAAGCATAAGCACGGTATTTGGGTCGGGCATGCCGCTTAGGTACCAGAGATTACTGTTCTGCCGGTACTCATAGTCCACGTCATTCTGTCGGTTTCGCACCTCTGCGGCGAATACCAGCGCAACAGAATTCTGCGGCATACTTTGTAAAACGCGCTCGCGCCGCGCTTTATATGTGGCGTTTGAAATCCCCGTTGTCTCGTAGCGTTCGTACTCAAATGTGACGCCTGGCGGCTGCGCATTAACGTCAGAGGTCGTCATGCTGAGAATTGCAACAGCCACAAGTGTTTTTACAATATTCATGATTATTCTTTTTAAAAGCTTTCAAAAAAGACTATTTCGCAACAGCAAGTACAGCTGTATGAATTTCTCGCGCGCCATTCTCAAGTAATACACTGGCGCATGCATTTAATGTCGCGCCGGTGGTAAAAATATCGTCAATGAGCAGGATTTTCTTATCAAAAATTTCATGAGGCTTCACAATTTTAAAAACATCTGCCACATTTTTAAAACGTTCTTCAGCGGAAAGAGTTGTCTGGGAAAGCGTATAGCGCGTGCGTTTAGCGACATCTACGCGAACGGGAATTTTTAAAACACCGGAAATGCCTTCGGCGAGCATCTCGGACTGGTTGTACCCGCGCTCACGCTGTCGCGCATGATGGATCGGAACGGGGAGGAGGGCGTCATAATTATCTTTTTTAAAAGTTTTTAAAACCTCGCCAAGCTCGCGTCCAAACTCAATGCCGATGCGGGATGCGCCGCGATATTTCAGCGCGTAGATTAACTTGCTCACGGGCGTTTCCTCCGAAAAAGAATACAAACCGAATGCCCAGCTTATCGCAATTTCATCGCTTTTAAAAACCTTCACAAAGCGGTTAAAAAGTTCATCCGGCGGCAGTCCGGGTTCGAGCGAATCGGCACACTGATCGCAGATGAACTCAAAACGGTGCCCAATTTCTCCGATATATCGTTCGCAGATCTCGCAGTGGCGCGGCGCGAGGATTTCTTTAAAAGCGTGCCAGGCTGAATTGAGGATTTGCTTCATGTGCAGCACGGTTTTAAAAGAATGTTTTAAAAAGATTACTTTTTCAGATACTTTGTAAAATCCGGCGTTTCAAATTCAAATTCATTACGCCTTCCCATGGGGCAATAATTGACGATGATTGGAAAATTCTTGGCGAACTCAGCCACAACCATAAAAAAATAGCGCGGTTTAGATCTGAAAGATAATTCTTTAAAAACCGCTATTTGGTTGACCGTATCTAATATTCGAATTTCTAAATCTGTTTTTTCTCGTTTGGATTCTAATGAAAGTTGGTATTGTTGTTTACTAATTCTTTTAAAACTTTTAATCGGCTGGCCCCAAGGACCTTCCATTTGCCATTCCATAATAGTGCTATCAGAAAACATAACTTTGAAATCACTT
>DASPKH010000117.1:0-9253 GCA_035628175.1 Patescibacteria group bacterium | reverse complement strand
TGCGTGAAAGTATGACCGCACTTGGTTTAACTGTCTACAATGAAAAATCACCTTCAGGCGGGCTGACGGTAGCCGAATTGCCAGATAAACAATTTATAAGGCTTTTGAAGGAAGATACCGGGATTGTGGTTGCTTCAGGCCAGGATGAATGGTCGGATAAGGTTTTCCGCATAGGGCATCTTGGATATTATTTTAAAAAGGATATTTTGTATTTCGTTGAGAATTGTGAGAAGGCGCTCTTAAAGACAGACAGGAAGTTTGAAAAAGGTGCGGGAATAGCAGCAGCAAAAGAGGTTTTTAAAAATGAATAACAAAGGAATGACAATACTACTCGCGACAGGGAATGCGTATAAAATCAGGGAAATCACAGCGGTTTTAAAAACGGTATCGCCGGAATTGACAGTGTATTCTTTTAAAGACCTAGCGCGGGAAATCGCAATGCCAGAGGAAACTGGCGTGACGCTGGAAGAAAATGCGTTTTTAAAAGCAGTTGGGATTTTCGAAACAACAGGCGTTCCATGCATCGCCGATGATACGGGTCTTGAAATTCAAGCGCTGGGTGGTGCGCCTGGCGTTTATTCCGCTAGATTTGCTGGTCATGAGGCAAATGATATGGATAACCGCTCGAAAGTTTTAGGGCTATTAAAAGACAAAGAAAATCGCACTTCTAAATTCCGTACAGTGATCTGCTTTCATGATGGCATACGAACGATTTTCGGTGAAGGTGAAATTTCAGGCGAGATTCTACAAGAAGAGCGCGGCGGCAATGGATTTGGATATGATTCAATTTTTCAGCCGGAAAATTCTGACAGAACATTTGCCGAGATGGATCCTGATGAGAAAAATTCGCAAAGCCATCGCACACGTGCATTACAGGATTTTTTGATGCGTTTTAAAAAATTATTTGAAATGGAAAATGCCGGATAATTTTTTAAAAGAAGACTTGCTACTAAGCAAAATTGACACGCTTATTTTTGTGGCGTCAGCAGCAAGTGTTAACCGGCAGGATGAACTTGTAAGTGGCATTGCGAGAGCTTTTAAAAATGGTGCTGAGGCACAGGAAGTATATGAGGCAATGTTGCAGACGTATTTATTTGCAGGATTTCCGGCGGCGCTGGAAGGTTTGAGCACGTTTGAAAAGTTTTTAAAAGAGAATTCTATCAATTTTACGAGCGAGAGCCACGAGGAATACAATGTAAACGTTTTTAAAATTCGTGGTGAGGCTTTGTGCCGTGAAATTTATACATCGGCGTATGAGAAAATGCGTACGCGCGTGGGAAAATTATCGCCTGAGCTGGATGAATGGATGATCGTCGAGGGTTATGGCAAAACGCTTAGCCGGGGTATTTTAAAAACGGTGGAGCGGGAATTGATTATCGTTGGAATACTTGCGGTTTTAGGCTGGAAAAACCAGCTGTTCTCGCATATACGCGGAGCAATTAATGCTGGAGCGAATGAGGACGATTGCCGCCGGGTTTTAAAAAACGTTTCCACGCTTTCCACACAGCATAATTCTGAGCTTGCTGAAAGCGTTTTCCATAGTGTGCTTGAATCTTTTCAAAAAGTGTAGAATGAATCTGCGCAGGTTTCTTTTAAAAAATACATTTTTGATCTTCGCAGGACTTGCTATTTCGTGGCAGGAAGGCGCGGCCGCGCAGGTTTTAAAGGAGAGGCCAATAAGTCGCGCGGATACGATCAAACCGGTTGAACGGCGAATTCCGCCAAGGCCAAGCCCGATTAGGGAATTACAGTCAGATATTGACGGGCTATTGGCAAACCCCGATTTTTCCAATGCGTTTATCGGGATGGCAGTACAGAGTATTGAATCCGGAGAGTATATGTACCGGCGCAATGAAACAAAAAACTTTCTACCTGCATCAGCTTTAAAACTCCTGACAACGGCAGCCGCACTGGAATATCTGGGGCCGGATTTCCGCTACACGACGCGTGTTTTCCTAGATGGCGAGTTGCAGCCGAGCGGTGAATTTATCGGAAATATCATTGTTCGTGCAGCTGGTGATCCTTCGATGTCGTCGTATTTTTATACTGATCCGACAGATATTCTTGAAGCGTTTGCATCAAAACTTGATTCGGTCGGTATTCGTTCAATACGGGGAAATATTATTGGCGATGACAGCTATTTTGACCGTGTGCATCTTGGGCCGGGCTGGGCATGGGATGATGAAATCTATCCATATTCAGCGCAGATCAATGCGCTTTCATTTAATGATAATAAAGTAGACATTACGATCATTCCGGGCAAAGCAGCAGGCGACCCTGCAAAAGTGCTGATGAATCCGGACATATCGTATGTGCGCATTTTAAATAATGTGTACACAGCCCAACCAAATGAGGTAACGGAAATTATTCCGTTGCGCGAGTCGCACTCGAATGTAATTGAGATCAACGGCCGAATCGCAATGGATTCGCTCGGCACACAAAAGCCATACTCACTATCGCTGACAATTGACAATCCAACATTATTTTTCCTGAGCCTTTTAAAACAATCGCTGGAAAAACGCGGCATTCGTTTTCGAGGGGCGCTGCTGGATGTAGATGACTGGAATGAGCGAATTGTCTATAACGAGCTGACACCTGTAGCCCAGCACGTCTCTCCCACACTTGGTGAAATAGTAAAAGTAACGAATAAATTCAGCCATAATCTTTGTGCTGAAATGATTTTAAAAACGGTTGGAAAGGAAAGCTCCGGCCAAGGCAGTTTTGTAAAAGGTACAGATCAGCTAAAGCGGTTTGCTTCGACCATTGGTATTTCGCCGGATCATATTGCGCTGGCTGATGGCTCCGGCCTTTCGCGGATGAATGCTATAACACCTCAGCAATTTGTGACGCTTCTTTCATCAATGTACCGCTCGGCAAATCGTAAGGAATTTATGGCATCACTGGCTGTTCCAGGCGAACCAGGTACGCTTCGTGGCCGTATGACTAGATCACGCGCGGAGAAAAGTGTGATTGCTAAAACTGGCTCGCTCAATAATATTTCCACGCTCAGCGGCTATGTAACGACCCGAGACAATGAAACGCTAGCAGTAGCTATTATGCTGAATAATTATACTGTTCCCGACAGCATGGCGCGCAACCTACAGGATCTGCTTTGCATGAGGCTGGCGAGCTTTACGCGGAAACAGTAGTTTTTGACAGTCCTTTTTTAAAAGCAATATGTCTTTAAGAAATTCGTAATTTTGCAGCACTTCATCCCTGTAAAACCTTTCAGCACAAATACATACGGAGACTATGTCTGATCTTTTTAAAAACGCCAATGGCGGCTTTGAATATCTTCCTGAGCAAAAGCACTCGGGTTCGCTTGATGCTTTAAAAGTACTGGCAATATTACTTCGCCATAAAGTATTTATCCTAAGTAGCGTACTTGTTACAAGCATTGCAGCTTTAGCGTATGCCTTTACGCTGCCTAATTGGTACGCTGCAACCGTTAGCATGGTTCCTCCTAAAAGATCGGTTTCTGGGATTGATGGAATGCTTGGTGGAGTTACTTCAGCTTTAAAAGATATTGGTCTTTCTAAAGTAGGTGGAAAAGGTGGTGAATCTTACGATTACATTGTCTTTTTAAATAGTCGCCGTCTGAGGGATACCCTGATTGATCTATTTGACCTACCGACACTATATGATATTCCTGCTGAGAAAAAGACAAAAATTCGTGCTGCGCTTGAGGACAATCTTCAGATCAATTATGAGCCGGAAGGCAATTATACAATAACAGCCTGGCATAAAAACCCTGAGGAAGCCGCTCGCATGGCAAACCTGATCGTAGAACTGGCAAATGAAAGAGCACGAGAAATTGAGCAAACAGAATCGAGGGTAACTCGTGAATATCTTGAGATGCGCCTTGCTCAGACTGATTCAATCATCAGCACCGTCAGTCAGCAGCTACAATCATTTTCAAAGGAAAAGTTCCTTATTGCGCCAGAAGAGCAGGCCCAAGCAGCAGCTGCTGGCCTAGCGGAGCTCCGTGCCGAGATCATCAAGCAGGAAATCATGTACGAGGCTTTAAAAAACAATTATGGAGATGCAGACCAGGCAACCCAGCAGCAAAAAAAGAATATTGCAGAACTGAGGTACCAACTTTCAAAAGCTGAAAAGCTGCCCGGGTTTGGAGGGAATTTTCCCTTAAATGAAGCAGCTAGTGTAGGGTTTAATTACCAGAGACTATATGTTGAGCTGGAGACGTTTAGCAAGTTAAAAGCATTCCTGCTGCCAATGATCGAGCAGAACAGGCTTGATGAGAACCGTTTCGCCCGTACAATGTATATCCTTGATCCGGCTATTCCATCCGACCAAAAGGATAAACCAAAGCGCTCATTGATTGTGTTGGGTGCTGCATTAGCATCTTTTATCTTTTCGGTAGTGTTTGTAATCATGAGATATCGCTATGTGAGTTTTAAACAGAATTACCATTATATTTTTAAAGAAAAAGCAGTTACTACGAAGGAAACCGTATAATGTCAGCTTTTGTAAGAGACAATTCACTTTTACATTTTACAGAAAAGCTTGGTACCATGCCGAACTTTTCATGGAAAAATACTACAATATTCGTTCTGCTTCAGGCACTCATTATCCTGTTGTTTTTAAAAATAGAAGCAGTATTGGTTGTTGCAGGTGCTTGCATTATTGCCGGGGTAATACAGATTTTCGCGCGACATCCACGTATATGGATTTATACAGTGGTTGCAGTTTCTTTTTTCTATCTGAATTTTGAAAGTGAAGGAATTGATGCAGCGGAAGTAGTAACTGGTATTTTTTACCTGGGTGGAATTCTCATCTGGATGTTCTGGCAGACACTTATCCGCAGAAAAAAAATCATTCAAAATCCGGGAGACTGGCTTGTAATTTTTTTTCTTCTCGTATCCATAACCAATCTTGTAGTAGCTACTTTAAATTCAGTTTCGGTCCTTGACTGGCTACGGGAGTGGACACTTTTACTTATTATTCTGTATTACTTCCCTATCAGGGAGTATTTCACACTACCCAAAACAATCAATAAGCTTCTGCTCAGCAATGCATTGTTAATAATCGCATTAAGTTTTTATAGTGTTTATCAATATTACGCGCGTATTTCAAAAGGAATTGTATACGCGTTTGAATACAGATCGGGAGGCTTGGGCATTAATGAAACGATGTTCATGGCAGGAATCGTGTTTGGGGTATTTGCATTTACACTAAGCAAAAAAAAGAGTACGCGGATTATAGCAGGGATTTTTACAGCGATTGCGCTGATGGCCCTGATAATTACATTCAGGAGGACGTATTGGCTATTCACTTTGGTGGTAATAGTCGGGGCTATACCTTTCATCAAATTAGCCTATCAAAAAAGACTGATAATGTATTCTTTAGTTGCCCTCTTGCTCGTCTCTGCAAGTGCATATAGTGTAATTGGAGCACGTGGCAGCCAGTTGCTTTTTTCCATTGTAGCAATGCGCTTTGAGTCATCGGCAAAAGGTACAAAAGATATCTCTTTATACGCGAGAATTGTAGAGTCAAATGAAGCGCTTCAGCACGTAAGTGAATTACCATTGAGTGGGTGTGGTATGAAAAGCCCCATCGCTTTTTATGAACCTATTTTAAAATATACCAAACATAATAACTTTATACATTATGGTTACACTGGAAGTCTCCATAAACTTGGATGGCCGCTGACAATTCTATTTTTTCTTCCATTTTTTTATTTTTTATGGCAGGGATTTAAGAATGTACTTCAGGTGAGGAAAATGGAACCTCTTATGGCAATTATAGCATTAGGTAGTTTTTGTACATTACTTGGTGTATTGCTGTCAAACGCTATTATATCTCAGTTCGACATGCCTATGGGTACGATTGTAACTGCATACTGCTTTGCCTACATACAGATTGTCAAAAAAAACCAAAAGTCAATACCACAGGTTTTATTGAATTAGCTTTGATAATACTTAAAGGTATTTGGTAATTTATGAGTGTTGCTACATACCTGCTTAACTCGCAAGTCTTACTTGCTTTTCCAGTTAGAACAATATTTAACTTAATTCTATCTTTAAAAATATCTTTCTATATAATTGATCTTGTAAAAAACTATGGCAAACGATAGTGAATTTGGATCCAGAACCCGAGAGCGGGTCCTGCATACTGCAGTTGTGTTAATTGCAGCACTCTTTATTGCCAGACTTGCTTATCTGCAAATCCTGCAATCGGATATTTATCGATCTAAAGCTGAAGAACAGGCAATAAAAGAAAAAGTGATAGAACCTTTTCGTGGTGATATGTTTGACAGGCACGGACAAATTATGGTAAAGAACTCCCCATCTTTTTCTGTGCTTCTTACCCCCAATGATTTTAGGGAGGAATCAATTCCCCTACTGGCATCCATCATAAAAATGGATCCAAAAGAGATACGTAAAAATATTGAACAGGCGAAAAAATCTGTTTCACGCTTCCAGCCGATAAAGATTTTCCGGGATGCAGACTTCACTACAATAGCTGCAATTGAGGAAAATCATGATTATTTACCTGGAGTTGAAATATCCGTAGAATCAAAACGGATTTACGATTTTAAAGGTAATGGAGCTCATCTTTTTGGCTATGCACGTGAGATTAGTGAGAGCCAGCTCAAGCAGATGGGTGATTACTATAAACCAGGCGATGTTGTCGGCATTTCAGGCCTTGAGGCTGCCTATGAGACACTTCTTCGTGGTAAAAAAGGAAGTGAATTTTATGCAGTGAATGTGCTTGGTCAGCGTGTTGCAAGTTTCAATGACGGAAAAAATGACATACAGGCAGCATCCGGCTTTGATTTATATCTTGGAATAGATAAGCGTTTACAGGAGATTGCCGAAAATCTCATGGAGGGAAAACGCGGCGCTGTAGTTGCTATTGATCCTAATAATGGTGAAGTATTAGCTCTAACTGGTAAGCCGGATTTTGACCTTAGATTATTTGCTGGCAGAACTCCTCCTCAACTTTACAGCTCTCTGGCGCGCGATGAGGGTAAACCACTATTTAATCGCGCTACAATGACGCAGTACCCCCCTGGCTCTACGTGGAAGATGTTGACAGGGATTGCTGCAATGCACGAGGGTTTAATCACTGAAAAAACAACTATTTACTGTCCGGGCGCCTTTTCCTATGGTGGCCGCTCTTGGGGTTGCCATGGCTCACATGGTTCTATAGCCTTACAGCGAGCTATCCAAGCTTCCTGCAATACATTCTTCTGCTCCCTTGGACCACGTCTGGGAATGGAGAATATTACCAAATGGGGCAGATTATTTGGCTTTGGCCAGAGGACGGGAATTGATCTGACTGAGGAAGGCCGCGGTAATATGCCTTCAGCAGAATGGATGGATAAAGTGTATGGGAAGAACGGATGGGGACCAGGACGACTTGTAAATCTCGCTTTTGGACAGGGGGAACTTGGCGTGACACCGTTACAAATGGCGGCCTACACAGCAGCATTAGCAAACAGGGGGACCTATTACCAGCCTCATGTCGTAAGAGCTTATTTTAATAAAATAACAGGAAAAATTGAACCTATTGAATATGGCTCAAGAAGGATTGAAATTAAGCCACATATCTGGGATGTAACTCATGCAGGAATGTATGATGTAGTAAATAAACCCGGTGGGACAGCTGGTAGAGCTAAGGTGCCCGGTATAAACGTTAGTGGAAAAACAGGGACTGCAGAAAACCCGCATGGTGAAGATCATGCTTGGTTTGTTTGTTTTGCCCCCTCTGAGAAACCAACTATTGCAATGTGTGTAATGGTCGAGAACTCAGGTTTTGGAGGTACTATTGCAGCACCAATAGCTCAAAAAATCCTTGAAGCTTATTTTTATCCGGACCGAGGAGCAGTTCTTCTTGATTCACTGCAGAATATTAAAAATGGTATACCAATGCAGCAGGTGAATACACGGCCACAAGGCCCTAATAGCCGCCAGAATCAGCAGGCTGCATTGCGTAGGGATTAAAAACTATAAAAAATGTCATTGTACAGATAATTTTAGATAAAAAAACAGCCTCACGAGGCTGTTTTTTGTTTAGGTTTCATAGTTACTCCAATTACCCTGTAACTGTTTGTCTATGATGTTGATTATACTAAATACCGCTCTCTCAATAAGGGGTAGAACTTAATGAGATGGCTATCTGCCGTTGACAAAATGGATAAGTGTAGATATCACCCTGTATATTGCGATTGAGTATACTATTCAATAAACGTGATAAAATTTACATTGAACCAAATCTATTTCAGGAGAAGAAAGCTTTTCGTAAATAATCCCTGCCCCGTTGTAAGTACACAGGTATATAAACCAGCGCCTAATTCATTATGGCCTATACTTACATTATATTCACCCTCTCCTGCAAAGTGATCGACAGGTGTGATTACTGGGGTGCCTCTGCTATCATAGATTTTTAATGAAACATTCCCCGGAATACCAATTGAATAAGATATATTCAATACTGAAGAAGTTACGGGATTTGGGAAAACATCATATAAATTAGTTACATTTTCTCCAAGGCGGACGAATCTGATTGCTCCGGCACAAATATCTTCAAGGGCAATTTCAGTAGATCGGGTAACAACGTCACGACAAGAGTCACCTTCGCTGATATTATGCCCATTAACCTCTTCCAGAAGTAATCTGATTTCTTTGTCACGCTGACGCGCAAGAAATGTGTTAAGTTCAAAGCCCGCTATAAGGTTCTGTACAGGTGTCGTGCCTTCTGCCATTAAGACTAATTCACCCGGACCTTCTTCGATCGCTCTAATTTGCCATGTACTAATTGTACCAAGCAATAAGGTGTCGCTTGAAGGATTAAATTGGAAGACGGTTTTATCATATCGAATACGGGCTTTAAACGAAGTAAATGGGGTGATTCGTGACCAGAGCTGTAATGTAAGGGCAGATGGTTCATCTGGTTCGACTGCTAGCTTCTGACTTACCAGCTCACCCCTGATACGTTCACGCTCTTGAATATTAACTTGTACTGTTTTTATAGACGAACAACCTTGTGCGTTAGTAACAGTAACTGTATACGTCATAGGTTTTTGGGCAAAAACAACCGGATCCGCAATATCCGTCCGATCCAATCCCTGAGGTGGGAACCATGAATATTTTACATTTGATTCGTTACAACGAACCATAAGCTTACTACTTTCTCCAGCACACAAAACAATATTATCTGCTTCAATCTCCGGGACAGGCAATACAGTGATTTTAACTGAATCAATACTGGTAAAGCGCTCATCCGTTGT
>DASPKH010000116.1:0-7619 GCA_035628175.1 Patescibacteria group bacterium | reverse complement strand
CTCCTGCAGCCTGCAGTAGATGCAAATTTGGAGCTTCAGAATCTCGCGCCAATGGGTCAGATCTTTTTGCTTTTTAAAGTGATCCTGATTTCGGGCATTATTATTTCATCGCCGTGGATTTTGTACCAGTTATGGCGGTTTATCGCACCAGGGCTATATGAACACGAACGCGCATGGGCACGGCGCATTACGTTTTTTACGTCGCTCTGTTTCCTGGCAGGTGTGGCATTTTCCTATTTCGTGATGATACCATCGTCCATGAAATTTGCTGCAAGCACGGGTTTCAAAGATATTAAGAACAGCTTTGATATTAACCTATATTTTGGATTTATCACAACGTTTATTCTTGCCATGGGCCTTGTTTTTGAACTGCCGATGATCGCATATGTGCTAGCGAAAATGGGTATTCTAACGTCAGAATTTATGCGAAAATATCGCCGGCATGGTTTTATCATCATTCTCATTGTTGCCGCGATTGCCACACCAACGCCCGACCCGGTGAACCAGCTTATTTTCGCCGTCCCGTTGTGGATCCTGTATGAAATCAGCGTGTGGATTGTGCGGGTTACACAAAAGCCTAAAGAAATTCGCACGGCAGGTGTATAGTTTTAAAAACTAGTATTTTTTTAATACTTTTAAAGCCCGGGATCACGCAGCGGGGCAACTTTCAGGTTTTTTAAGATAATATTCGCCCGCACTGGGAAACCATCAGCATATTCATCGGGATATTGCGTCACTACACGCAAAGGTCGGCCATTCGACTCGCCGATAATAATCAAGCCTGAAAAATAGTTATCTCCGTTCCGATACTGGAATGTGTATTGTTCATGCGCCCAGGCATATGGCAGCTCGGCTCTTTTAAAAGATTTTATCAGGCGCCATTTATTGATGGCTAATAACCCATTTGGCCCGATGGTCATATCGCGAAGCTGGTCAATTCCCACATGTGCCGCCGGAAAAAATATGCTCACGCGCGCATTCTCATTTTTTCGCCCGCCGAAATTTGCTATAAAATGAATTGCCATTCCTTCTCCTGAGGCAACGGTTTCCGGTATAAAATCCCTGTCTGGAATATAGGTGCGAACGCCAAAATTCTCTTCATTATACAATGTTAGCCTCACTGCCTGGCGATTGCCTTCAATACGCAGTGTATCATATTTTACAGGATATTCTTTTTTTATAACTCCGGCGGCTATAGCTGAGGTATCGGGTATGAGGCCAGCAGTAGTGTCCTCGACGATGACACCCGGCTGCAAAGGCTTTCCGCACGTAATCAAGAGTACCGCGCAGCAGATTAACGAATTTATTCTTTTTAAAAGCATGATCAAACTCTTTTTATAATCCAGATGTTTCCACTCACGCAACATTACGCGGCGCATACGAGTTCTTTCTAAAACACTCTTTTTTCAAAGGTTAGGCGCATGTAATCACCTTTAGCACGCTAAAAATTCGTAAATTGGCAGCTGAATTTTGTTAAAACACAGACCAAAACAAACGCACGCATGAGCATCGGCGACATCAGCAAACCTATTGCCAAACATATAGACAACTTCAACGACTTTTTTAAAGCCTCTATGAAGTCGAATGTTGCACTTCTCGACCTCATCGTCCGCTACATTCTGCGCCAGCGCGGAAAGCGTGTCCGCCCAATGCTTGTCTTCCTTGCAGCGGAGATCTGCGGCGGCGTCAGCAGACGCTCCTTTGTCGGCGCGGCGATGGTAGAATTACTGCATACAGCGACTCTTGTGCATGATGACGTCGTGGATCAGTCCGACGAACGTCGCGGCATGGCGTCCATCACCGCTGTTTGGAAAAACAAAATTGCCGTGCTTGTTGGTGACTATCTTCTTTCGCGCGGACTTCTCATTGCCGTGGACAATGACGAATTCCAGTTTTTAAAGATCACGAGCACCGCTGTCCGCCGCATGAGCGAGGGGGAGCTTTTACAGATGCAAAAAACGCGCCAGCTTAATATTGATGAGGAAACGTATTTAAAAGTTATCTCCGACAAAACCGCGTCGCTCATCTCCACCTGTTGCGAGATCGGCGCCGTAAGCGCAACGGACGACCCGACCAAGCGCGCTGCTTTAAAAGACTATGGCGAACTTGTGGGAAATGCCTTTCAGATCCGCGATGATGTGCTTGATTACATCAGCCGCGAAAGTATTCTTGGCAAACCCGTCGGCCACGACATTCGCGATAAGAAAATAACGCTGCCATTTATTTACGCACTCTCGCAGGTTTCAAAAAAAGAAGCAAAACAGATTATTTCCAAGGTAAAAAGCCGCAACATAAGCAATGATGACGTACAGAAAATCGTCAGTTTCGTAAAGGAAAAAGGCGGCATCGAATATGCCGAGCGACGCGCACATGATATGATCGCTGAAGCGCGCGCGAAGCTGGATATTTTTCCCGAATCCGTTTTTAAAAATGCGCTCATGGATTTTGCCTCATTTGTTGTGGAACGAGCAAAATAGTGGGCGTGGTTTTAAAAAGGAGAATTTTAAAAACATATTTTAAAAATACGAGGAAAACAATGGAAAACTACCCGAATAAGCTGATGAGTGAAACCGCAATTGTGGAAGCTCAAAAGCAGTATCTTTCTAAAGTCTATGCGTGGATGGTCGGCGGGCTGCTGCTCACGGGTGTGATTTCGTTTCTTGGCCATGATTTTTTTGCAAGTATTCTTCAGCAAAATCCATCGATTATCTGGATTGCCCTCTTAATAGAATTAGGACTAGTAATCGCGCTCTCAGCGGCAATCCATAAGATATCGCCGTTCGCCGCAGGAGCAATGTTTCTGGGCTACTCGTTTTTAAATGGTATTACACTTTCGCTTGTATTTATGCGATACACAGAAGGTTCGCTGTACTCTACTTTTTTTATTGCGGCGGGCATGTTTGGCGCGATGAGCGTATACGGTTTTGTGACGAAGCGCGACCTTTCTGGCATGGGAAGTTTTCTTTTTATGGGTTTGATCGGTTTAATTATCGCAAGTATTGTGAATATCTGGATGCAAAGTCCAATGGTCCACTGGATCGCGTCTATTGCCGGTGTGATAATTTTCACGGGGCTGACGGCCTATGATACGCAGCAGATCAAGGAAGGTTATGTACTTGAAGGCGAACCCAATGGTGCGGCGCTGGTCCAAAAGGGCGCGATTATCGGTGCTTTAAAGCTGTATCTTGATTTTATTAACCTCTTTTTAATGCTTCTCCGCGTGCTGGGCAACCGCCGATAGAGCAGGTTTTAAAAGAAATCTTTCGGGTGGAGATGATTATTTCTCCGCCCTTTTGTATTTTTAAGAACATTGTTTTAAAAGGAATTTTTGTATCGCTTTTACAACTTCTTTAGACGCTTTTTAAAGAAATGCTCGAGCCACAAAACATAACGCGACTATTTGCAGTGGAAGCTGAGAAACTGCTTGCCGCAGGGCAGGCCGATGAAGCCGTACAACTTTGCGAAATGGGCCTCGTGCAATACCCGGACTACCCGACAGCGTATGGTATTTTGGCGCGCGCGTATAAAACTCTTGGCGATGCGGATATAGCCGTAGAAGCCATAGAGCGTGGCCTTGAGCGTTTTCCCTTGAATAAATTTCTCCTTCGGCTAAAGCGCGAGATTTACAAAGTACCTGCTACAGTCCCACAGGAAAATCGTCTTAAGAACAAAGAAGTTACAGCGGAGATCATCCAGGAGAATGCAGCGGCTGAGGAATTCTTTAAAAGTGAAGTTGCAACCGAAGAAGAAATTGAAGCGGCAACTGTTGCTAAGTTTGCCCTCGCACCTGAAGAAGAGTTGATTATTGATGAAGAGGTAATCACCGAGAATGACGTTGAAAATCCGGCGGAATTAGAAGCTGATCCTGCGGTGATCGAGATTTCTGAAATAGAATCCGAATGTGAGCGCGAGGAATTCGAGAAGGTTTTTAAAAATGACGAGCAGGAAGACCTCATTATTGACGAAGAGGTTATCAGCGAGGATGATGTAGAAAACCCTGTAGAATTAGAAGCCGATCCGGCGGTAATCGAAGTTTCTAAGGGGGAGGCTGAAGAAGAGCGAGAGGAATTTGAAGAAGTTTTTAAAACCGGAAATCCTATCGAAGGTGAGAGCTCTACAGAGGCTAAAGAAGTTTTAAAAGAAATGCCTCTAAAAGAAGACTTTTCAAAGGTAGAATCATTTCCGGCTTCAGCAAACGACGTTCGCTACAGCCCGCTGCGTATTATTGAAACATTTAAGAAGGATGAAACGCAGCGGAAATCGTTGAAAAGTGCGAGCGTGCGACTTATTCCAGGTCTTGAATTTGCGCCGCTCAGGTTTGAAAGCAGTAAGAAGTATGACAGGCATATCTCAGCCCTACCCGAGCCGCCCCCCTTCCGCACTTTTAAAACGATACAGCGCGTAAACTATGCCGTGACCCATCCATCAATGTTTCACCGGATGGAGCAAATTCAGCAGCCGGAGACTTCGGGCAATCTAATCCAGCGCCGAGCACAGGAAGCGGGCTTTGTCGCACAAAACCTGACGCCGTTGGAGGAACTGGCCACGCGCCTTGAAAAAGCGAGAATTCCCGTGGTAAAAGAAGATATTGACCCGCAGTTGGCAAGCCTTACACGCGAACCATCGGTGGTCACAGACACAATGGCGACAATCTACGAAATGCAGGGCGCTCTTGCCGAGGCATTAAAGGCCTATCAAGTGCTCGCGCGGCAGAAACCGGAAAAATTGGAATATTATGAAGGCAAAATCCAGGAGATCAAAAAACGTTTACAGGAATAATAATCTGCTGGTGTTTTATAGTTTAAACTGGTTTAACAAGTAATTTTCAGGAATGAGGATAGTGGCAGGCGCTTTCCTACAAAGAAATTTTTAAAATAATTATACAACGTGCTTTTAATTCCACGGTACATTTTGCGGGCTCACGTCGGCCCGTTCCTGTTTGGGACGGCTATTGTGATATTTATCTTCCTGCTGCAGTTTGTCATCAAATATATTGACCAGCTTGTGGGTAAAGGGCTGGATACGTGGGTCATCATCCAACTCATTGTTTTAAATATTGCGTGGATGCTGGTATTGGCAGTACCGATTGGGGTGCTTTTTTCAGTGCTGATGGCTTTTGGTGCAATGTCGGCGGCACACGAAGTGACGGTGATAAAGGCGAGCGGCGGGAGCCTGCTGCAAATGATGCTTCCGGTGATGATCGCAGCAACATTCGTTGCCGGTGGGCTTTTCTGGTTTAATGACTACGTGCTGCCGGATACAAACCATCACGTAAAAATTCTCATGTCAGATATACAGCGGAAGCTACCAACGTTCAGCATTGAAAAAGGGCAATTTTCGACAAGTGAAGGGTTAGGCAGCTACACGATCCTATCGCGCGACCTGGACTCGGCGACGGGCGCGATGCTCGGCGTTACAATTTATGATTACACAAAACCACAACGTATGAATGTCTTGTCGGCAGATTCCGGCAGAATTCAGTTCTCATCCGACTTTTCAAAACTTATCGTTTCACTCACCAATGGTGAAATCCATCAGGTAAACCAGCGCGATTTCGGTAATTACAGGAAGATCAATTTTGCAAAACATCGTATAGCTATTGACGCCAGCGGTTTCTCTTTTGAAAAATCACAGGAAGGCACATTCTCACGCGGCGACCGTGAAATGAGCATAGCCGATATGGAAAAGATCGCCAATTCAGCCAAGCAACAGGCGGACACAACAGACTCACGTATTGGTGCATCGCTTACCAGACATGCGAATTATCTATTCGGCGACTCTCTTTCTCCGGCGTATGCACCAGGTGCGGCGCCTCTGGAAGAAGCTCAGGCGTTGGCACAGGCACAAAGCCGTGCATCTATCATGCGCTCCACACTCGAGTCTGACGTTTTTCAAAAAGAAAGCAGCGAAGGCGAAGCGCGCCAGTACCAGGTGGAAATCAATAAAAAATATGCTATTCCTTTTGCATGTATTGTTTTTGCGCTGGTGGCATGCCCGCTTGGTGTTATTACACGCGGTGGGAGTTTCGGCATTAGTGCAGCGTACAGCCTCGGATTTTTTATATTCTACTGGATGTGCCTTATTGGTGGAGAAAAACTGGCTGACCGCGGGCTGACAACGCCATGGCTGGGTTTGTGGATTGGCAATATCGCGCTGGGTGTGCTTGGCATTATCCTTACCATCCGCGTTAATAGCGAGCGGCAGGGAGGAAGAATCGCTACAGCTATCGGCAACGTATTCCGCACAATCAGCTCCTTTTTTAAAAAAGCGCAGAAAGTTTAAAAATAGTTTTAAAAAGAGAGTCCCTGTTTTAAAACTATTTCTAATTTTGAAAATGACTTATTACAATTGTAAAGGAGCCTTCAAACAAATGGCTTCTTTTTAAAAATATGATTAAATGGAAATTTCGCGGAGCGCCAAAAGACGTTGACGAAGTCATCTATTTTCGCCGGTCTCTTTTAAAGCTTTCAAGCGATGTGCTGTTCTATTTCGGTATTGTCGCTTTTCTGGTAGTGCTGTATGATTTTGGCTTCCGCCATGCAGGTATTATAGATACGACACTCAACGGGTTTTACCTCCTATCGCTTATCGTGATCTTTGCTGCGCTCACGGTGCGAAATGTTATCGCTTTTAAAAGGCCTGCCCAAAAGGGCGAAAAGTTGTATGCATACCTGCTCTATGGCCTCCTAGCACTCGGTATCGTCACTAGGCTTTTCCCTGAAAGCGCATTTGTCACGGGCTTTTCTCCTCTTGCTTTTCTTTCAAAGAATTTTTTTGCCTATCTCATCATCATTTATGTTTTTCTCGGTGAGCTTTCCAAAAGAAGCTTAGCTATTTACAATCAGAACCTGAACCCAGCCCTAATGTTTGTGCTGAGTTTTCTTTTGCTGATTACCATTGGGGCCAGCCTGCTTCTACTGCCGCAGTCCACATTTCGTGGTATTAGTGTGACTGATGCTTTTTTTACATCGGTAAGTGCGGTATGCGTAACAGGACTAATCGTAGTGGACACGGCGACGTATTTTACAGCTTTCGGCAAGACCGTGATCCTAGTCCTGATCCAGCTTGGCGGACTGGGCGTGATGACGTTCACAAGCTTTTTCGGTGTGTTTTTCCAGGGTAGCTCATCATTTCAAAACCAACTGTTTTTAAAAGATTTTGTGAATGAAACAAAGCTCGGGGAGACATTCCGCACACTGGTAAAGGTCATCGGGTTTACTATTGGAATCGAACTTTTTGGCGCATTACTGATATTCTTGAGCCTGGACCCGACTAATTTTCAAAGCGCTGCTGACCAGATACAGTTCTCAGTTTTCCATTCTATATCGGCTTTTTGTAACGCGGGATTCTCAACTCTTACGAACAATCTTTATGAAACGGGATTCCGCTATAACTACAACTTTCATTTGATTATTGCTTTTCTTATTGTATTTGGCGGTCTCGGCTTCCCTATTATTTTTAATTACTATAAATATCTAAAGCATCACCTTATCTTCAGACCGCGGCAGTATATCCTCAATAAAGAGTTTTATCATACACCGCGCATTATCAATGTTAATACTAATATAGTGGTGGCTACAACGGCATTTCTCCTGCTATTCGGTACGGTATTATACTTT
>DASPKH010000115.1:0-28493 GCA_035628175.1 Patescibacteria group bacterium | reverse complement strand
TAAATTTCCCATTTTCTACCGTAGCAAACTCAAGGTCATCCGGCATGGTGCCGTCAGCATTCCCCTCGAAAACAAGATTTAGATAATTTTCTTTAAAGCCCTGGCCGCCCTTGATGCCCGGTGTATTAAAAATAATCTCTTTCTGGTATTGCTCAATCGGTGTATGAATCAGCTGAAATGGGTCACTGGAGACTCCATCATCAGTTTGACCTGGGTTATAGGTTGTAATACTGATGGGCTTGTCAGCTCGGATGATTATTGGTCTAGGAGCTAACCCATCCACAAGTACACGGCCCTCATAGTAGCCTGATCCTTGGTTGCCGCCTGCAGTTGAAAGGACTGCAAACGGAGTTGGGTTTCCATCGCGATACAGTTTTGTGTTGGGTTCCTTAGCAAAAATTTTCATAAAGGCATAGTTCTGCCTTTTTACAAATCTCGGTATATGATATTCCTTACCCCATGTATGGGTTGGCAATTCCATCTCCATAATAAAGTCACAGGCAGGTGTATTAACATCAACATATGCACATTGATTACCGCTTGTCACTGCAACTGGTTTTGTCGAAGTAATTTTGCTGCCTGAAAGGTCAAAGTAAACACTGTTGCCATTATCCTTTTTATTAGCAAACATGACAAGATCGCCTTTATTGAGTTTAAAGGTTTTCCGTTGTCCGCGCGTCATACCTCCAACTGTTCTTGTTTGAGCACTCCCTCCAAGTTGGAATGTCACAACTGTATTATCATAAGGCGCAACAATTACTGTTTGGCTCATCAGGTGCTGAGATGGAAAAGGAGCCGTTACATCAGCATAGGACGCCACAATGTACTCTTTTCCAAGAGCTGAAGTTGGTAGTGCAAGGAAACTGTCGCTTGTATATATAAATCGGGAAACACCGTACACAATAATAGGGACTGGGCTAGTAATGTGAATTCCCTTACCCTTACCTTCGGCAAAAGTCTCTTCTTCTGTTTTTGCAGAAGTTGGATTATCATTTTTTTCATAGGGCTGGCCTTCTCCAGGGAAAAGTGTAAAGTCAATGACATCGTTTGGCTTTGTCATTTTTACTTCCCTCTTTCCAAGACCGGGGATCTCCAGCGTACACAGTGCCGCACTGCCTGCTGACACATAAATCTTTAATGCATTATTTCCACCGTTCTGGGCCCAGCAGACGGGGAATGAAAACCAGAAATCTGTTCCTGCATTACTACCCGCCAGTAGCGTTGGAAGCTTGGAGGGATCAATATCTTTTACTCCTTGCGCGGACACTTTCGGCACCATAGCTATACATAGTGCTGCTATCACCATCGTCAGGAATACATTGTAACGGTTCCTCATACAAACCTCACTATAACTGTTTTAAATATTTAAGATACTTATATTAACTGTAGCTGTACTAGGAATAATACAAAAAAAATTCCATATAATCAATTCAAATTTTCAGGTCAAAATGCTAGTTTAGAGTTACTAGAACGTATTTCCAGTATATTCTTATACCTTGGACTTAGTAACAAGGAAAGATTTTCCAGATCATGACCCCAGGAACCTGAGAACTACCCCACTGCTCTATATGATAATAATAGTCTTCAATAGAAATTGTTACAGAAACATTAACAATGCCTTACGAAATAACTTTTAAAAGCCTATTAACAACTTACTGTGAGTTAAGATGAATTAAGAGGATTTTTACGAATCAATCCAACAGGAATTTATAATGACTATTATGTTCGTTATTGAACCTGCATTCACTTTGTTTTAGGCGCAGATAATGATGGTATACTGCAAAACTTCACCAAGCGCATTTAGCAAAGCCCAGAAGCCTTTACAGCTACTGATGTGATCGCCTCTTCAGATAACGGTTATATGGATGACCTTAAAATTTTTTTAAAACTAATATAGTCAGGTACGTTTTATCCTAATCATGAATCTGAATCAATAATGGAATCAATATGAATCTTGCTTTATATAATGAACCTTAGTTTTACGTTAGAAGCAATCGGGTGAATGATTATGCATTATCGTTATTATATAATGGGAATCATTATTCTATAGTGGGAAGTTGTATGGTGAGAAGAGAAGTGGAGAGAACTAGAAAAAGGCTATTTTGGGCTTTCAAAATAGCCTTTTCCTCATTTAAGGAATTTCTTAATTATTTAAATTGGTAATTAATTCTAGTATACCTATGGTTACAAGTAACAAGCTTGCAAAGAAAACCAGCCAGTTTATTATTTTTTTTCTTTTCAAAGTTTTTTGGACGTCTTCTGGTGTTTGTAATCGGATTCCCGATGAAGGCTTCATAAACATGTTTCGATCCCCTGCATTCTAAATGCTTATTATTCAATAATTTACAGCATCACAACGTAATTCCGTTCGTGTTAACACGCTATATAACAAATAAAGTTCATTCCCCTTAGTAAGAAAAAATCCGAAGAACGTGTAGGATTAATTTCCTTTATACTACTATTCAATTTAAAGAGTAAAATTGTAAAAAAATTTGGATACTTGAAATGTAGATCCCTATACTTCCTTACTGCTATTCTAGCGAATGTCCTAAATAACAACTCTAACAGTGATTTGTTACAAAAGGCAGATCATCCTACCGTTTTTTAAGAAAAGATAACAATAGTAAAACAGTAGGGTTATATCAACGCGCTGTTATCAAAGCAAAAACAAAGCCGCTCAAACATAGTGTTTAAGCGGCTTTATATTCTAGAGTGGTCAGAGAGGGACTACAACCTTTTTAATTTTATTTAATCTATACTTTGCTTAAATGCCCATCAACCTCTTGTTTTTACTAGTTTTACTGAATTCACTCCAACCTTCATTAAAAAGTAAAATATAATAAGATTAACTTAGATTAAACATTTTACTTCCCCTATTGCTTCCTCCATTGTATATTTGCATAGATATAATTCCCAATATAAATATACTTTCCTATGGCTCGCGTAACCTTTTTCCTCAAAGACAAGAAAGCACTCTCTGAAACAGCGATTGATGCTTATTTCTTCTTTAAAAACCAACGCATGAAAATGTTCACGGGTATGAAGATCGCCCCTAAGCTGTGGGATTCAGAAAAGCAGCAGGTAAAAAGGGGTGCGACCAATCAATTCATAGTAAATGAACGCCTGGCGAAGATCAAGCATGATCTGGAAGGTATTTATCATAATCTACTGAATAATCATATCCCTCCCACTCCTGCTTTAATAAAGGAGAAATATCAGGAATTAACAAATTATGTTCCTGTAAAAAAAGAACCTACTTTTTTTGAGCGATTTGAAGAGTTCTTAATACTAAGCAGCAGCACAAAGAAGGTTGGTACAATCAAGTCATATAGAACAACACTTAATCATTTAAAAGCTTTTGAAGGTAAAACTGGGGTCAAAATAACATTTGACAGCATTGATTCAATGTTCTATGACAAATTCCTTCATTTTCTTTTTAATGAGCATAATAAGACAGCTAATGGAAAGGTTGTAGATGGTAAAAAAGATGAGAAAGGCAAAGTTGATATAGGTCTCAATAGCAATACAGCTGGTAAGAGTATTAAGGTATTGAAAACTTTCCTACGCTATGCGACTGAGAATGGCTTTAATGAAAAAATGAATTTTACGAAATTTAAAGTTCTCACTGAAGAAGCTACATCAGTGCATATAACTAGCGAAGAGATTAAAAAACTGATCGCCCTTGATCTTAGTCAGAATAACCGCCTGGATGCCGTGCGTGATATATTCCTGCTTTCATGCTATATAGGGCTTCGATATAGCGATATATCCAGACTTAAATCTGAAAACATCCAGAATGGATATATTTCTATCCAGGTAATAAAGACAAAAGAGCCATTACGGATACCTCTTGTTCCTCAGGCCCGTGATATTTTGAAAAAGTATGAAGGGAAATCCCTGCATATTATTTCTAATCAGCGCATGAATGATTATTTAAAAGAATTAGCAAAACTAGCGAAGATTGATGAACCTATACAGATCATCACTCATAAAGGTGCTCAGCGATTAGAAAAGCTTATACCTAAATATGAATTAATATCTACTCACACAGGTAGAAG
Source organism: Patescibacteria group bacterium (assembly GCA_035628175.1). Lineage (GTDB taxonomy): Bacteria > Bacteroidota > Ignavibacteria > Kapaibacteriales > DASPKH01 > DASPKH01. Next base: position 24,435 of record DASPKH010000115.1, on the reverse strand, counting down.
AACATTTGTAACGCTTTCACTTGAAAAAGGAATGCGGCCCGAAACTGTAATGCGCATTACAGGACATAAAGATTTGAAAAGCTTTAAAAAGTATATAAAGATCACCGAGCGGGTAACTGAGCAGGAATTAATGAGGGCTTGGTCAGAATAGTGTATTATAGGCGGCTTGCTTATCACCCAATTTCGCTTTAAATTAGACACCGCATACACCACATAGAAAAACAAACCTACATCAATCTCATGGTATTAAGCTGGAACGAAATAAAAGACCGCGCTTTGAATTTCTCAAAAGAATGGGCAGGCACATCAAACGAGGAAGCTGACGCAAAGCCATTTCTGGTGGAATTCTTTAATGTGTTCGGTATCAGCAGCAAGCGCGTTTCGACGTTTGAGCATCGGGTGAAAAAGCTGGATGAGAAGGACGGCTATATAGACCTGCTGTGGAAAGGCACTATACTGATTGAAATGAAAAGCCGTGGCAAAAATCTCGACCGCGCTTTTCAGCAGGCAAAAGACTATCTTCATGGGCTGAAGCAATACGAGCTGCCGAAATATATCCTTATATCCGATTTTGAAACGTTCCGGCTGTATGACCTTGAGGAAGAGAAGACTATAGAGTTTACACTCAGTGAGTTGGTGCATAATGTCCATCATTTCGGCTATATCCTCGGCTATCAGAAAAAAGTCTATAAAGAGCAAGACCCGGCAAACATCAAAGCCGCCGAACTGATGGGGCGCCTGCACGACCGCCTGAAGGAAATCGGCTACACAGGCCATCCGCTGGAAGTCTACCTTGTGCGGATACTTTTCTGCTTATTTGCCGAAGACACCACGATTTTTAATAAACAGCAGTTCCAGGAGTTTCTCGAACAGCGCACGAGTGAGGACGGCAGCGATTTGGCTTCGCGCTTACACGAGCTTTTCCAGGTGTTGAATACGCCAAAGGAATCGCGTTTTAAAAACCTTGACGAGCAGCTGGCCGACTTTCCGTATGTGAACGGCAAGCTCTTTGAGGAAATCCTGCCGACGGCGAGCTTTGACACGAAAATGCGCCAGGCGTTGCTGGACTGCTGCTATATAGACTGGAGCAAAATCTCGCCTGCTATTTTCGGCTCTATGTTCCAGAGCGTGATGAATCCCGTGGAGCGCAGGAATCTCGGCGCGCACTACACGAGCGAAACGAACATTTTAAAACTTATCAAGCCGCTTTTCCTGGATGAGCTGTGGAAGGAATTTGAAAGCATCCGCGACAACAAAAACAAGCTGCCCCAATTTCACCGCAAGCTCAGTACGCTGAAATTCCTCGACCCGGCGTGCGGCTGCGGCAACTTCCTTGTGATTACCTACCGCGAGCTCCGCCTGCTGGAGCTTGAGATACTGCGGGCTTTAAACAAATCAGGCCAGCGTGTATTTGATGTGGCGGGCATTATCCGGCTGGACGTGGATATGATGTACGGCATCGAGTACGAGGAGTTTCCCGCGCGGATAGCGGAAGTGGCCATGTGGCTGATAGACCATCAGATGAATATGCTCATCAGCAATGAGTTCGGGCAATACTTTGTGCGCCTGCCTTTAAAAAAGTCTGCTAAAATCGTTCATGGAAATGCTTTAAAAACTGACTGGGAATCGGTTGTTCCGAAATCTGAGCTTTCGTTTATTTTGGGTAATCCGCCGTTTATTGGGAAGTCAAATCAAAGTCCTGAACAAAAAGTAGATATGGATTTGATTTTTAAAGGAATGAGCGGCGTTGGCGTTTTAGATTACGTTACTGCGTGGTATTTAAAAGCTGCTCAATATATCCAGGACACGAAGATTAAAGTTGCATTTGTTTCTACGAATTCTATTTCACAAGGCGAGCAGGTTGGAATTCTGTGGAATTTACTTTTTAAAAAGTATCACATAAAAATCCATTTTGCACACAGAACTTTTAACTGGAGAAATGAGGCCAGAGGAAATGCTGCTGTTCACGTAGTAATTATTGGTTTTGCCAATTTCGATATTCCTTTTAAAAGACTTTTTGATTATGAAAATATCAACGGCGAAGCGCACGAGATTTCTGTGAAAAATATAAATCCTTATTTATTGGAGGGGAAGGATTTAGTTTTATTAGCAAGAACAAATCCAATTAATAATGTTCCAAAAATGATATATGGTAGCAAGCCAGTAGATGATGGAAATTTCTTTTTTACAAATAATGAGAAGGAAGAATTTGTTCTACAAGAGCCACTTGCAGAAAAGTACATAAAGCCAATCTTAAGTAGCCAGGAATTTTTAAACGGTAAAAAAAGATGGTGTTTGTGGTTGAATAAAGTTAACCCTTCTGAATTAAATAAGATGTCTTTGGTTTTAAAACGATTAGAAAATATCAGGAAATTTCGTGAAAATAGTACAAAAGCATCAGTCAAAAAGCAAGCTGCAACACCAACATTATTTTCTGAAATTCGCCAGCCAAAAGACAATTACATAATTATTCCTAGGCATTCTTCTGAAACAAGAAAATACATTCCATTTGGCTTTTTTGACTCTGATACAATTGTGAGTGATTCTTGCATCGCACTACCAAATGCTACTTTGTTTCATTTTGGGATATTGACTTCCGCATTGCATAATGCATGGATTAAATACACCTGTGGAAGAATTAAAAGTGATTACAGATATTCAAATATCTTGGTCTACAACAACTTCCCGTGGCCGGAAAACCCAACAGAAAAGCACATCAAAGCCACAGAAGAAAAGGCGCAAAAAGTATTAGACACGCGGGCTATGTTTCCCGAGAGCTCGCTTGCCGACCTGTACGACCCGCTGACCATGCCGCCCGCCTTAGTCCGTGCGCACAACGAACTGGACAAAGCCGTAGACCTCGCCTACAGGCCGCAGCCCTTCACCAGCGAAGCCAACCGCATGGAGTTTCTTTTCGAGCTCTACGAAAGATACACGGCAAATCTCTTTACAAAAGAAAAACCGAAGAAGGGAAAGAAGGTGATGGAGTGAGGTGTTTTAAAAAGAATGATTTTAAAAAGGTGGTTTTTAAAGTTGAAAAACGGTACTGTTTATAAAACGGTGCCGTTTTTTTTGTTTATGCGGTGGCATGTGCTACAAGGCGATGTGCGTAAGTCTTTTGGTGTCAAAGGGGTTTGTTTATGGTTTTTAAAAAGTTGTTTGGAGTGTGAGGAAAGTGTTTATATTTGGGGGAAACACCACTCTACTTAAGTAAATTTAATAGCCTGCCATGACTATTCAAGAATTTATAGCTCAGTATAAAAATCATCCGGTACTTTTTGTCGGGACTGGGATAAGCTTAAGGTATCTAAAAAACTCATACACATGGGATGAATTATTAAGTAAAATTTCCTTTGATTTTACTGATAATCCTGAATTCTATCTAGACGTTAAGTCTAAGTGTTATGAAAACGGCAAGTTCAATTATTTAAAGATTGCTACAATCTTAGAAGAGCATTTTAATCAGAAACTTCAAGAAGACAGGAATGGAAAGTTTAAGCATATAAATGATATATTTTATGAAAATATGTCAAGGAATATTAATCTCAGCCGCTTTAAAATATATGTAGCAAGTCTATTTTCAAAGCTGGATTTTAGAGATGAAATGAATAATGAACTAAAAGACTTCAAGAAGACAAGGAAAAATATAGGCTCAGTAATTACAACAAATTATGATGGACTCATAGAATATATATTTGAATTTATAAAGCTTATAGGGAATGATATACTTTTAAGTAATCCTTATGGTTCTGTATATAAAATTCATGGATGCTTCGAAAGCCCTGATAAAATAATAATTACAGATAAGGATTATTCTGCTTTCGATAGTAAGTATGAATTAATAAGAGCATAGTTACTGTCATTATTTATACATAATCCTATAATATTTTTAGGATATAGTATTGGTGATGATAATATAAAGCATATACTAAAGACAATTTTCTCCTACGTAGAACCCAATTCAGAATTGGCTACAAAGATAAAGAGCAACTTTTTATTAGTTGAGTATGGAAGGGATATGAACAATGAACTCATCAGTGAGCATGATATCGTCCTAGAAGGTGGCTTGACGATTAGAATTCACAAAATTAAAACCGATAATTTTTCAGCCATTTATAATTCAATTTCTGACTTACATTTACCAATTAGCGCCCTTGATATAAGAAAAGTTCAAAACATTGTTAAAGAGATTTATGCTGGCGGAAATATTAAGGTAAGTATAACAGAGGATTTGGATTCACTAAAGAATAGTGACAGAATCTTAGCAATTGGTTCAGAAAAAACTATTACGTATCATTATGCAACAGCTCCAGAATTACTTGCTAACTATTTTAAAATTATTGACGAATCTAATTCACAGATTTTACAACTAATTGACAAATACGCAATACAAAGCACGCAGTATTTTCCTATGTTTGGTTTTGAAAAAATTAATGGAGACATAAATATTTGCGAGAAGTTAAAAGCGCAGCAAGTTCAACTTATTGAAACGTGTATGAATAGTATGCCGAATCAATGTAAGGTCATACATAATTCAATAGAAGCTGTGTTTCAAGATGACCATATTTCGCCAACAAATAAAATGAATTCCATTATGTGGAATACTTTCCAAGGCCACATTCACTTAGATGAAGTTGAAAAATATTTAAGGGAGAATACAATGACATCTACAACAACATATCGAAAGCTATTAAGTGTATATGATTTAAAAAAGTACCGAGATTAATAATAGACTATAAATTAAATTCTATTTTTAAAATCACCTTCTAATACCCCCAACAAAACTAATTCCACCCATCACTCACTTTTTAAAGCAATACATTCCTTCTTTTAAAAAGCAGCCTAATGGAAAAACTGAGTTTTAAAACTCACAAGGCAGATTTTTAAAAAGCGCGTATTCCCATGGCAAAAATGGCAACGTACGGAAGCGGCAGCCTACAGCCTTTTGGCCACCAGCTTCCGGAAAACTCGTCATGCGCCAGAGCAGCTAATGGCAGTACTCCACTCTTGATAATCTTCAAACCTATATTTACCAAAAATGATTCTGCAACTTTTTATGCACTACCGACACTCACCTAAATCGGTAAGAAATAATTTTTAAAACAAACCGCTGAAAAATGAAAAAGTATTATTTCATTGTGCTGTTATTACTCATTCACACTATGTCTGGGAAGGGACAGAACCAGCCACTTTTGCCACAAATGACCACCGAAATCTACAGTTTTAAAAGCGACTCTGCGGTGCAGGTGAGCGAGTATATCCGGCGGATATTTGAGGATAAGAATGGCAACCTTTGGTTTGGTACCAATAGCGATGGAGTGGCCCGCTTTGATGGAAAGTCGCTCCAGTATTTTACAACGAAAGATGGTTTAGCCGGAAATATGGTAATGGGAATATTGCAAGATAAGGCCGGAGATATATGGTTTTGTACTGAGGATGGCGTGTCGAAATATGACGGAAGAACTTTTATCAATTTTACCGTAAAGGAAGGACTCAGTGACAATGCTACGCGGAGTATGTATCAGGATAGAGCCGGAAAAATCTGGGTTGGTACGATGGAAGGAGTATGCCGCTTTGATGGAAAAACTTTTAAAAGCTTTCCGATTCCGATGGCTGATGTGGAAATCCCGAATTCCAGGTACACGCCAAAGTTGGTGTGGTGTATTTTGGAGGATAGGGCCGGGAATATATGGTTTGGTACTGATGGCGTTGGTGTCTGCCGTTATGATGGAAAATCATTTACGCACTTCACGGAAAAGGAAGGGCTTGTGAATAATAATGTGACCTGTATTGCACAGGATAAAGCCGGAAATATGTGGTTCGGCACGCGGTATGGCGGCGCTTCGAAGTATGATGGAAAGTCTTTTAAAAACTTCACAACCGAAGATGGCCTGAGTACGAATGAAGTGTATAATATTTATGAGGATCGCACGAGGCAGCTTTGGTTCACGACGTTTGGCGTAGACCGTTTTGAAGGAGAAACATTTACGAATTTTAATAAAAAAGATGGACTCCTAAATCTCGCTGTTCAAAGTATTCTTGAAGATAGCAAAGGCCGATTTTGGATTGGCACCGGAGGCGGACTCTTTCGCTTTGATGGTAAAAAATTCACCAATGTTACAAAATACGGCCCGTGGCTGTAATTCAGTAATTTTTGAAAACGAAAACTTTTAAAAACATGAAAAAGTACTACTCTCTTCTGCTGTTATTACTTCTCATCACGACAGCCAGCGCTCAAATCACACCAACTCCCGACACACATCCCAAACTTCTAAAAACGCAGGGCACAGACCCGGGAGCAAATGTTCATTGCGGCTTGCAGGATAAGTCCGGCAGGCTTTGGTTTGGCACGACGGGCGATGGTGTGTATTGCTACGATGGGAAATCTTTTAAAAATTTCACCCAAAAAGACGGCCTGAGCGACAACAATGTCTGGTCTATTGTAGAAGATAAAAGTGGGAATATTTGGTTGGGCACGTCGGACGGCGTGTGTCTCTACGATGGGAAAAACTTTACGCGTATTCCAATCACTGTGAGCAGTTTGAATACGCTTGCCGCAGCGAGTAATCCATCTGCGAAAATTGAAGTGTGGGGCATGTTGCAGGATAAAAGCGGGCAATTGTGGTTTGGTACAACTGATGCTGTGTATCGTTATGATGGGAAAAGTTTCACCCGTTTTTTAGAGAATGACGGTGTTTTAAATCCGGCTGGACTTCAACTTAGAATGGCAAATTCTATGCTCGAAGATAAAAACGGTAACATCTGGTTTGCGACATGGTTTGAAGGTGTGTGCCGTTACGATGGAAAATCCATCAGCAATTTCAAACCAAATGGCGAAGTGTGGTATGCCACAATTTTAGAAGATAAAGCCGGAAACATCTGGGCCGGCAGACGAGGCAAAGGTGTTTGCCGCTATGACGGGCAGGTATTTACAAATGTTGCCCAAGGAGGCGTATTTGACTCCTGCGCTGTTCGTCCCCTGCTACAGGATATATCAGACAATATCTGGTTCGGCAGTGAATTTAGTGACCCGGCAAGGCGTGAAAGTCTGGGCGGGCTGTGGCGTTATGATGGGAAATCATTTAAAAATTTTACTATGCAGGACGGGCTGGCTCATAACTCTGTCTGGTCTATTGTCGAAGATAATTCCGGGAACCTTTGGGTTGGTACGAGGAAGACTGGTTTAAGCCGTTTTGATGGGGAGACATTTACGACACTTTCGGAATAAAAGTAAGAAAAAGTTTTTCAAACACACCTTTTTAAAAAAATGGAAAAGTACTATTCTATCCTGCTTTTATTGTTCATCTTCATCACGTCCAATAGCGCAGAAGCACAACCAAAAATGATACGCATACAAGGCGTCGTTTCGGGCAATGTCGCATGTGAGATTCAAGATAAAGAGGGTAACATTTGGTTTAGCACAGGTGGCGAAGGAGCGTACCGCTTTGACGGGAAATCTTTTAAAAACTTTACAACAAAAGATGGATTGTGCGATAATAATGTGAGTGCAATTATTCAGGATAAATCAGGCAATATCGTGTTCGGTACGAGAAGTGGGATCTGTACATACGATGGGAAATCCTTTAAAAAATATACAGAGTCGGATACGCTGAGCACGTTACGAATCACAAGTCTTTTAGAAGATAAAGACGGGAACCTTTGGTTTGGTGCGATGGGAAATGGTCTTTACCGATACGATGGAAAAACGCTCACGAATTTCCTGAATAACAATGACCACCGTTTTAATCTTGGAAATACATATCAACTTATCCAGGACATTCTGCAGGATAAAAATGGCAACCTGTGGTTTAGCACGTGGAATGGCGGCGGCGTATGGCGCTACGATGGAAAATCTTTTAAAAACTTTCTGCCCCCGGCTGAATATTATTCGTCCAATGAAGATGGAAGAGATATTGCCAATCCAACACCAAAGCTTACCTATACCCAGGTGACGGACAATATCACTGACGACATGATTAATTCACTTGCCGAAGATAAAGCGGGAAATATTTGGTTTGCAACCAGACGACATGGCGCTTGTCGTTACGACGGAGAAACGTTTACCAGTTATCGTGAAAGCGAAGGATTCGTTAGCTATGGAATAACATCAGTGATAGAAGATAAGCATGGAAAAATGTGGTTTGGCACAGATAAAAATGGGGTCTTCTCATATGACGGAAAAGTTTTTAAAAATTTCACTACGGAGGATGGTCTCGTTTACGATTCAGTCCGCAGTATTTTAGAAGATAAAGACGGCAATCTTTGGTTTGGTACGAGAGGGTTTGGGCTGAGCCGTTTTGATGGGAAGACATTTACGACATTTTCGGAATAAAAGTGACCAAAATATACATCCAATATTACTGATTATAAGTCACCCGGATACAGTTTACAATGTATCGGGCTTTTTAGAAACTGTTTTGGATTTTTAATTCAAAATTACAGGTACGGAAAATTGTCATTCCGGCTTGTCCGGAATCTTTCTAAAACACCGGCTTAAGTTGAAATCGTAAACTTTTTACGTAGATTCTTCGGCTTTTGGCCTCAGAATGACAGCAAAAACACCTATACAAAATTTCTAAAACAAATTCCAAAACAGTTTCTTAATTAGAGTGACCACGTAGGACTGTTTCGGATTTTGTTTTTTAAAAGTGAACTGTACTAGAATCCTTGCCATTCCACCCGGATTCTATCCATTCTCCTACATTTTACGTGAATTTTATCAGCCTAAGCGATTCTATTCGTTTTCCTGCGGTTTTATTCGTGCTTATTCGTCGCACATCATTGCCCTGCGTGCGCGTTTGTCGCACAGTGTAAAAACATCGTGCCTGCACGCTAATTTTAGAGCATTGGAGTGTGGTACCGCCGTATGTTCACCCAAAATTGCCCCCTTTTCATAGCTTTAAAGAGCCCTTTTCACTCCTTCTGCCTCAACTTTTTAAGGTCAGCATCATAGTATGAAATAGTAATGAACGTTCTCAAGGTATCAATATAGCGTAAGGGAATAGAATAAGGCTTCCTGCCCAATATATCACTGACAAATGGCCCGGTTCTCTGTATGAAATCTGCAAACTCTTTAAAAGTATAGCCCTGCTTAATGAGTAATTTCCTCATTTCATAGCCGCTCAAATATTTATTCATCGTTCCGGTACGTATCCTGTGCAAAGCTTCCCGGAGATTCTCAGGTGTGACCATTTCTTCTAATTTCTGAATGTATCTGGACGGAAGGCTTAAACTGTTACGCAGAGTTCTGTTGACAAAAGTATCGGAGCGTTCTATATAACGAGCAAAGTCTGAATAAGTATAGCCACAGATATATAAAACGCGCTGGAATTCCCTGCCGGATAAATCAGTAACGCTGGTCTGAGTGGTTGATTCTGTTGAAGTATCAATTGGTAATGCCCCAGCATTAATAGTAATGTCAGTTGTGTTCATGAGATTTTTCTGTAATGTGTGAGATGAAAAAATAACTGCCCGCCACTTTTAATTATTGTTCTGCGGAACATATAATGATAAATTTATTAATTGGAGTTATAAGTTGTGATAATGCCCTTACTTTCACGCCTTTTGGAGTCTGCTTTAGGCATTCTACAGCTTATAGAAGCCAAATATTGCTCACAAAGGGGCTCATCTGCGCTTACCCGATGGGGTAAGGGAAGCTAATACTTCAGATTCTTTAAAAAGCACACGCCTTCCTATCCGGTGACAGGGGATAATGCCTTTCTTTACTTTGTTATAGAGCGTAACAAGGGAGATCTTTAAAAGCCGTGAGGCTTCCTGGCGTGAAAGAAGTGATGTGTCAGGTGGTCCGGGTCTGTGAGAAGGCTCTAAAGCGGCCTGCCTGAGCGCAACGGCTACGGCTTCGGTAACAAGTGCACTGAGTTCGTGCCTTTGTAGGTTAGTAAGAATGAGAGGTTGTTGTTCCACGGCGTTTCCCTCGTGAATAAGTTAGTACAGATAATAAAAAATGATCTGCTGCCAACTTAACTCATGAGATACCTGGAACTCGTTCCGGAATTATTCCGCGAAAAAGTTCTGAAAGGTTCTAAAACTTTTTCTTTAGTTCTCGAAGCAATGGGGTTATCATTTGGATGAGGTCTGTGGCATTGGGAGGGGTTTCGGCAACATTTATATCGCCACTTTTACATTTGTCTAGTTCTTTTTCAAAAGAGACAAGTTTTGGGTGAGGAGTTCTTATAAAGCAAAAATTGGTGCATACAATTTGTGCTACATCAGCAAAACGATCGACAAGGCCTAACTGGGTACAGACAATATAAGTACAGATTGCGGCTTTTCGCTGGATAACAGGTAACTGTATCAGCCCATGTTCATTTGGAATAAATGCCTGTACTTCCGATTTGGGCGTAGGGATAATTCCATCGGGTATGTGCCAGCCAATTGGTATCGGAACGGGAATTGTTCCTTTGAATCCTCTTTCACGTGCTTGAATATGAAGCATTGTAAGTGTGGTAAGCTGCCTGAACAGACTGAAGTAGTCGTAGTACCGGTCTTTGTTTACCCAGTTGTCATAGTTACCTTCGTTATATTCCTGAATAGCCCCATTAACTGCTTTATTTGCCTCATCCAGTCTTTCACTACTGAGTATATGTCCTACTCTCAGAACTGTCATTTGCTGTTCTTTTGAAAGCACATTGGACATTCTTTCAATCGCATGGTCCATTTGCTGTGGGAGTGTTGAGAGGACTTCATCGGAAATCATTTCCCGTAGTGTACCTTTTGCTACTTCTACTTTACTTTGAGGAAAATCGGGAAAACCAGGCAGTGCATGATAGAAATCGTTCGCGCGCTTTTTATACTCTTCGGTTTCACCGGAATGCTGTTGTAGCTCGATCAGTTCATGTTCATATTGTTCCCATTTGTTAACGTTGGATACTATTTCCTGTCCCAGTTCTGATTCACAAACTATCTCTACTATCTGTTTATAATTCACATCCAGGGAGCGTATGAATTTATCAAAAATTGAAGTAATGTAAAACTTAATTATCCCAGCTTCTATTTCTGAGTGACTGTTGTATTGAGAAATGTCCATTGCAATGGTCTTTTTAATAACCTAATGAGAAGGTTGTTTTAAATACAAAAAAAATTCAATATTATAGGATTAAATGAATTTGTACTGAACAGATTTAAAAGTTATTACATTAGATGTAACAGTATAAATCGAGTCTAGTAGATTAATTTAGCAAAAATACCTCAGAAAACCGATTCGCAAGAAATTGGTATACTCACAGCGCCGCATTAATTGAGAGAGGAACTATTCCAATATAATATCTCCCTGATATTATTGACGCCCACAAATAGTATTACTTAATGAGTAGTGTTATCTATTGCTCAAATATAGTACCAGGTGCTTTCTCGCAAATATTGACCTCTATATCACAATGTAAAGAATAAAAATACCAGTGATATAATGCACTTATTGATTATTAGATGTAACCGAGTATAGCTTAAAAAAGTGGCTGATTAGATTATTCTTTAATTCAAAAATTTATTATCCTCCTATTCGTTAAATTACCTTACACCACCCCGTAATTTCTTATTAATGACTTAACTTCTTATATGGGCAATAAAAACTTTACAGCACCAGCCTGCGAGACCTGTACTTCCCGCCATACATCAATCTTCGCAGACCTTGACGGAGGCGAGTTGGTACGCTTTTCCTTTCAAAAAGGATGTAATTTGTATAAATCCGGAAATACAATCTTCAATGAAGGCAGCTACCCTTCTGGCCTGTATTGTATTCACAAGGGCAAGGTGAAAATTTTTAAAAATGGAACGGAAGGCAAAGAGCAGATTCTGCGTTTTGCGAAGGAAGGTGATATTCTCGGCTACAAATCGCTCTTGAGTGACCAGCCGTTCTCCGCGTCAGCTGCAGCTCTCGATGAGGCCGTTATCTGTTTTATCCCGAAGAAATCATACTTCGATGTTCTCCAGACAAATCCGAAATTGTCCTTAAAAATGATGCAGCTCCTCACGCAGGAATTGAAAACTGCTGAAACTCGTATCGTTGAGTTAGCACAAAAGCCTGTCCGGGAGCGCCTTGCTGAAACAATCCTCATTTTAAAAGAAACCTTTGGCTTTGAGGAAGACGGAAAAACAATTGCCATATCCCTTACACGTGAGGAAATTGCGAATATCGTGGGTACAGCAACAGAAAGCGTTATTCGCCTACTTTCTGAATTTAAAAAGGATGGTATTATTGACTTAAAAGGGCGCAGTATCAGCATTCTGGATAATAGAGAACTCGTGCGAACTGCGAATATTGATGATTAGTCTTTAAAACATGATTAATGTTCAGCCTGTTTTTTAACGGGCTTTTTCATTTTGAGCTGATACTTTTAAAGTATTGTTGCCAAAGCCGTTAAAATCTATGAGTCATAATGCTGTATGACTTTTATCATTGTTTACTTTTGCGAACTTCAGGAGTTTTGTAAAGGATTTGGAATGCAGGTGTAATTACCGCAATTCCGGATATTACAAATTGAAGCGATTTAACAATGGAATATACATCAAATATACCTTTCTGCCACGAGCTAGACCTGTCGACACATCCCGTTTTTACGGGTTGCCGTGACGAGGCACGCGCAATATTAATGGCATCACTGGCGTGTATGGAGCGACATGAGGGAGATTATTTTTTTAAAGAAAGTGATACCGTACTCGGCATTTACTGCATCACATCTGGTATTATCAAACTCACACGTCGCAGTGGAGTGCACGACCACATCGTTGGGTTTTTAAAAGGGGGCGACATTCTCGGTATTGACGCCGTGATGATGCAGTCGGCGCACCATACTGTCTCAGCTATGGCTATGAATTCGACGCGCGGATATTTTATCAACCGTGACAACTTTTTAAAGGCCACCACAGCTGACCCGATGCTTAATATACGCCTCATGCAAAGCGTATGCGAGCAGATAAATCGCCTTGAAGAGCACATCACCGTTATGGCGAATAAGCCGCTACCACAGCGCCTCGCGCAGATATTCCTCATGCTGCTTGGCGACACCCCAAAGGAAACGCCTCTTGAAGTTTCTTTTCAAGATACCGAACTCGCAAACTATGCCCGCTCATCTGGCCCGATGATAAAGAAAATCCTCCAGGACTTCTCACGGAAGGACATTATTTCCTTACACGGAAATATCATCCGTATGACTAATCCCGAGCTGTTACGACAGGTAGCTGTATAAATTTCCCTTAAAATAACTTAAAATGAACAAAGGCGGAAAGTTTTTAAAACTTCCCGCCTTTGTTTTTAAAACATGACAATTATCATTTTTTGCGTTTTAAAAGTGCTATAATTTTGTACAAGCTAAAAATCTAAATTTTTAAAAATCAGAGACTTAGCGTTCAAAAAACTTTTAAAAAGCTCGTACCGACTATGCAAACCACCAGCGAAAAACCGGGAAGTGACGTCACCACGCTCTGCTACCACTGCGGTGAGGTCTGCGCCGACAAGAGCATCGCACTCGAGGAAAAATATTTTTGCTGCCAGGGCTGCAAAACGGTTTTCGAGCTTTTAAAAGAGTCTAACCTGTGCAATTATTACGCGCTGGAAGAGCACCCGGGCAATAAGCTTGCGTTCAGCACCGGGCGTTCTGCGCGTTTTGAATATCTGAATGATGAATCGGTTTTGCGTCAGTTGGTGGAGTTTTCCGACGGCGACATTTCTAATGTAACGCTGTATCTGCCGACTGTCCACTGCACGTCGTGTATCTGGCTGCTGGAACATTTGTACAAATTGCATCCCGGCATTGCGCGCTCGGAGGTGAACTTTTTAAAAAAGGAAATCTCGATTTCTTTTAAAAACGACCGCATCACGCTTTCCGAAATCGCCGAACTCCTCACGAAAGTCGGTTACGAGCCCCAAATCCATGTAAAAGATTCGCAGAAAAAAGACCAGAGCGCGCTCCGCAGTTTGTATTTAAGAGTCGGCTTGGCGGGTTTTGCTTTTGGCAATATCATGCTTCTGAGCTTTCCCGAGTATCTCACGCATGATGGCGGCGTTGAGGAAAAGTACGCGATTTTCTTTCGGGTTTTAAATATCCTGCTGGCGACGCCGGTGCTGTTGTATAGCGCGTCTGGCTATTTCACGTCAGCGTGGTACAGTTTAAAACAAAAGCAGCTGAACCTTGACGTGCCTGTCGTGATGGGCGTTTCCGCGCTGTTTTTTCAAAGTGTATACGACATTGTTACGGGAAGCGGGCCGGGCTACATGGATTCGTTTACGGGGCTGCTTTTCTTCCTTTTAATTGGTAAAGTTTTCCAGCTGAAAACGTTTGAAACGCTGTCGTTTGACCGTGATTATCAGTCGTATTTCCCGCTTTCCGTTACCGTTTTAAAAAACGGCGAAGAGCACACGATTCCTGTTTCCGCGCTGACGACGGGAACGACGATTTTGGTGCGCAACCGCGAGCTGGTTCCGGCGGACAGCATTTTGCGGAGCGGCGTTGCGTATGTTGATTACAGCTTTGTGACGGGCGAGTCTGTGCCGGTGGAGATTTCCGGCGGCAGCCAGATTTACGCGGGCGGGCGCATTGTGGGCGCGCAGGCGGAAATGGAAGTCGTGAAGGAAGTGTCGCACAGCTACCTCGCGCGGCTGTGGAATAACGATATTTTTAAAAAGGAAAAGACGTCTGCGCTTTTAAAAGCGAACGATATTTTTGGAAAATATTTCACGTATTTCGTGATTTTGGTGGCGTCGTCGGCAGCATTTTTCTGGATGCCGGATTCGGCGATGTCGGTGAAGGTCTTTACGGCGGTGCTGATAATTGCATGTCCTTGTGCGCTGACGCTCGCGGCCCCGTTCGCGCTGGGTTCGGCGCTGGGTGCGTTTGGCAAGGCGAAATTTTACGGGAAGAATACGGGAATCGTGGCGGATTTGGCGGAAATTGACACCATCGTTTTTGACAAAACGGGAACGCTGACTTCGACGGAAGAAGGCAAGGTGGAATTTGTCGGCAATGGCTTTTTAAAAGAGGAAACGGCGCTGCTTGCCTCAGCTTTTAAAAACTCCACTCACCCGCTCAGCCGCAAAATTGCTGCGACTTTTAAAAACGAAAAGGTTTTTAAAAGCGATATGTTCCGCGAGGTGCCAAGTCACGGTTTTACGTGCATGATTGATGGGCGCGTCATTGCGATAGGCTCGTACGACTGGGTTTTAAACGCGTCGCACATAGCTTTTAAAAAGCTGGAAACGGAGGGTTCGGCGGTATACGTGGCGATTGACGGCGAATATCGCGGCTGCTTTATCGTGCGGAATGCGCTGCGCGACGGGCTGGAAGACGTTTTTAAAAGCCTGGGTTCGCGCTGTGAGTTGTACATGCTTTCCGGCGATAACGTCAGCGACCGCGAGCAGATGCGCGAACTTTTTAAAGACGATGCGCGGATGCACTTTTATCAGTCTCCGGAAGACAAGATGAATTTTATCAAGAGCTTGCAGGCGCATGGCAAAAAGGTTGCGATGATTGGCGACGGGCTGAATGACGCGGGTGCGCTTCGGCAGGCGAATCTGGGGATTGCGATTGCGGAAGATACGGGTTCTTTTTCGCCGGCGTGCGATGCGATTTTGGGCGCGGATGTGATGGCACGGTTGCCGCAGTATATCAAGTTCGCGAAGTATGGCGTGAATGTCGTGGTAGGCATGTTCATTTTCACGATTTTTTATAACGCGCTGGGCATGACTTTCGCTACAACGGGGCATTTGACGCCGCTTACTACGGCGATTCTGATGCCGTCGAGCACGTTGTTTATTATTTTTGGCAGTATGGGGGCGATGAAGCTGAAGGCGAGGTTGATGGGACTGTAGTAGCAAGTTGTAGCATGTTCCTACAGCTTATTTTATAAATCAAAAATAGCTCTTGTATATGCCAAGGTACTCCCTCCTTACCTTACTGCTGCGACCTGGATGAAAATTTCTGCCCCGTTGATATAAAGTTTCTACTTGGTTTCTTCCCACTCCTATCTCATCTTCTAAATCTTTAAAACATGACAAAAGTCATGTTTTGAGGTCGGAAATATCATTTTTTCCGGTTGCAGAACCCCCTAATTTCGTATTAAACAACAGCGCAACTTTTTAAATATCAAAGATTTACTCTGACAATTATTATCATGGAAGCGATTTTTGCTTTGATTGGATTTAGTTTGGTGGCGGCACTGACATTCCTTGGTGCATTTGTGTGGGCGGTACGGAGCGGACAATATGACGACAGGTACACACCGGCGGTGCGGATGCTGCTTGAGGATAATGCAGAAGTTATTAATCACAACAAATAATTTTTAAAAGGAGTTTCTCCATGTCTGCTGAAGGATTGAAAGTCGGCAAGATGATAGACTCGGGCGTGGCGGCCACGAACCCAAAAATGCCGCAGGTCGGCGAGAATTACGTTTTGACCGATAAGTTTGAGTACGATAATACGATTGTCCGCAATTTCGCGATTGCAATGATGGGCTGGGCGATTGTCGGGTTTCTCGTTGGTATTATCGTTGCTTTAAAATTAGTCTGGCCGGAGTTTTTGGGCGGGCTGCCGGAGCTTTCATATGGACGTCTTCGCCCGCTGCACACGAACGCGGTGATTTTTGCTTTTGCCGGTAACGCGATTTTTGTGGGTGTGTATTATTCGCTTCAGCGCCTGTGTAAAGCGCGGATGTTCAGCGATGTGCTGAGCAAGCTGCATTTCTGGGGCTGGCAGTTTATTATCGTGTCGGCGGCTGTCACTCTCCCGCTCGGGTTTACGACGAGCAAGGAATATGCGGAGCTGGAGTGGCCGATTGACATCGCAATTACAGCTGTGTGGGTGATTTTCGGCTGGAACATGATGGGCACGATTTTTAAAAGACGTGAAAAGCACATGTACGTGGCGATTTGGTTTTATATCGCGACGTTTTTGACGGTTGCGCTGCTGCATGTGGTGAATTCACTTGGACTACCTGTTTCGATGTTAAAAAGCTATTCGATGTACGCGGGAGTGCAGGATGCGCTTGTGCAGTGGTGGTACGGGCATAATGCGGTTGCATTCTTTTTAACTACCCCTTTTTTGGGGATTATGTACTATTTTATTCCAAAAGCGGCAGGACGCCCGGTGTACTCGTACAGGCTTTCGATTATTCACTTTTGGGCCTTGATATTCTTGTATATCTGGGCGGGGCCACATCACTTGTTATATACGGCGCTTCCGGGCTGGGCGCAGTCGCTTGGAACAGTTTTCTCTATCATGCTTTTGGCGCCGAGCTGGGGTGGTATGGTGAATGGACTTCTAACGCTCCGTGGCGCATGGGATAAAGTTCGCGAAGACCCGGTTTTAAAATTCCTCGTTGTGGGAATCACAGCGTACGGTATGGCAACGTTTGAAGGGCCAATGCTTTCTTTAAAAAATGTGAATGCAATTGCGCACTATACGGATTATATCATTGGGCACGTGCATTTAGGCGCGCTTGCATGGAATGGCGGCCTGGCTTTTGCAATGGTTTATTACATTTTCCCACGCATTTATAAAACGAAATTATATTCGACAAAGCTCGCGAATTTCCACTTCTGGGCGGCGACTTTGGGGATTATGTTTTATGTAATTCCGATGTATATCGGCGGTATCACTCAGAGCATAATGTGGAAAGAATTTACTGTAGAAGGCACGCTTCGCTACCCGAACTTCCTTGAAACGGTAACGCAGATTATCCCGATGTACATGATGCGCGTAATTGGCGGTTTGCTCTATACGATCGGTGCGCTGGCGGCTGTGTATAATATTTATAAAACTGCAAAACAAGGAACGCTGGAGCGCAATGAAACAGCAGAAGCCGCTCCGCTTTTAAAAACCTCGAATACGAAAGAGCATGACGGTCACTGGCACCGCGCTCTCGAGAGAAAACCGGTTCGCCTGGCAGTGCTTTCATTTGTGGCGGTATTTGTGGGCGGTGCGCTGGAATTTGTTCCGACGGCGCTTGTAAAATCAAACGTGCCGACTATCAGCAGCGTGAAGCCATATACGCCGCTTGAGCTGGAAGGCCGCGACCTCTACATTCGCGAAGGCTGCGTGGGCTGCCACTCGCAAATGATCCGCCCGTTCCGTTCTGAAACTGAGCGCTACGGCGATTATTCTAAAGCTGGTGAATTTGTATACGACAGGCCGTTCCTCTGGGGCTCGAAACGTACGGGGCCGGACCTTCACCGCGTCGGGCATAAATATCCCGACTCTTGGCACTTCATGCACATGAAAGACCCAAGCTCGACTTCTCCCGGTTCGATTATGCCGGGTTATCCATGGCTCTATGACAAGCAGCTTGACATCAGCCACACGGAAGGCAAAATCATTACGCTTCAAAAACTCGGCGTTCCGTATGCTGTAGGTTATGAAAAGCAGGCAACGGCTGACTTGGTTGCACAGGCACGGAAAATCAGCGATGGTTTGAATAAGAGCGGTTTCAACATTGGGCCGGATAAGGAGATTATCTCGATTATCGCTTATCTACAGAGATTAGGAACTGATATTAAAGCTGATGGGCATGTGCCCGCGGCGAAGTAAGGGATTTTTAAAAGTGTCATTGCGAGCGTAGCGTGGCAATCACGAATACTGCGGACGCGACAAACAGTCTTTGAGATTGCCACGTCGCGGAAGACCGCTCCTCGCAATGACGACTTTAAAAAGTTTTTTAAAAGAATAATTTTTTAAAAGAAAGTTTTTTAAAAGAGCATAACAATGTACAAGAATATCATGCAATCAATCACGGGTATAGAAATCTACCCGATTCTGTCGCTGATTATATTTTTCACACTTTTCACCTGTGTTTTCATCTGGTTTTTTAAAGTAAGCAAAGAGCATCTGGCGAAAATGTCAAGCATGCCATTAGAATTAGATAGTCCAATTCACCAAACAAGCTAACAGTAATTATTTAAAAGAGAATACGACAATGGCAGAGCATCAGGATAAGAACGAACTTCTCGACCACAAGGCTGACGGCATCCAGGAATACGACAATGACTTACCGCGCTGGTGGCTGTATGGATTTTACTTTACGATAGTTTTTTCGTTTGTGTACATGGGCTATTACCACTTTTTGGGCGGCCCATCGAGCGACCAGGAATATAAGCAGGAATTGGTTCAGGCTGAATATAACATAAAGCAGGCAGCACTGAAGGCAGAAGCTTTTAAAGCTGAAACCGAGAAGAAAAAAGCTCTTGCTGCTGCTGAAGCAAAAGCTGCTGCTGAGCCAAAACCAATAGTAGCACTGAGTGATAAATCAAGCCTTGCCTCAGGTAAAAAAATTTTTGACGGAACAGGCAATTTGTGTTTTACCTGTCATCGCAATGATGGTGGCGGAATGGTTGGGCCGAATTTGACGGATGACTCGTGGCTTCACGGCTGCAGTATTACTGATATTATGATGAGCATTCGAAAGGGGTTTCCCGACAAAGGCATGATGCCGTACGGAAGCAATACAAAGCTGAATGACAAACAACTCCTTGAGCTTGCAAGCTACGTGGTTTCACTGCGTGGATCAAATCCACCGAATCCGAAAGCACCTGATGCAGTTCGTGAAAAAGCATGTCAATAGTTTTTAAAAACCTGTTTTAAAAAATCTTTTTGAAAAGCAATGTCGGTCATTGAATTAACCAAAGAGAACGCAACCTTCCGTGACCAGCTCTCCTCCGTCACAAAAGACGGGAAGCGCAAGTGGATTTACGCGCAGAAGCCGAAAGGCCAGCTCACGTCGGCGCGGAGCATCGTTGCGACGATTCTGCTCGTGTTTCTCTTTGGCGCGCCATTTGTAAAAGTGAATGGCCAGCAGTTCATGCTTTTTAATATCCTTGAGCGGAAATTCGTGCTTTTCGGCATTCCGTTCTGGCCGCAGGATTTTTACCTGATTGTCGTTGGTGTGCTGATTTTGCTGGTTTTTATCGCGCTTTTTACGGCGGTTTTCGGGCGGATTTGGTGCGGCTGGCTGTGCCCGCAGACGATTTTTATGGAGCATGTTTTCCGTAGAATCGAATTCATGATAGAAGGCACACACACACAGCAGAAAGCCCTCGACAAAGCACCAATGAGCGCAAACAAGTTCTTTAAAAAAGCTTTAAAACATGGGATTTTTTATTCGATTGCTTTTGCGATTTCAAACTCATTTCTTGCATATATTGTCGGCAGCGACGAGCTTTTAAAAATCGTCACCGCGTCGCCAACGGAACACCTCGAAGGATTTATTTCAATCGTTCTTTTTTCCGGTGTTTTCTACGCGGTCTTTGCGCGTTTCCGCGAGCAAGCATGCGTGGTTGTGTGCCCGTACGGACGCTACATGTCGTCGCTTGTGGACAATAACACCATCGCTGTCACCTACGATTTTAAAAGAGGCGAGCCGCGCGGAAAATTCACCCGTGAGGAACGCCAGATGCAACAGCAATTGGTGCAAATCCACATCCCGGTTTTAAAAGAAAAGGTTGCGCCAAAAGGCGACTGCATTGACTGCAACCAGTGCGTTTCAGTCTGCCCTACTGGAATTGACATCCGTAACGGAATCCAGCTGGAATGCGTGAACTGCACGGCCTGTATAGACGCCTGCGACATCGTGATGGACAAAATCAGCAAGCCGCGTGGCCTCATTCGCTACACGTCATACAACGCTGTAGAAAATGGCTGGAAGTGGAAAATCACGCCTCGCATTATCGGCTACACAACGGTTCTTGTGCTGCTTATGAGCACATTTGGTTTCCTCTTTGCATCGCGCTCCGGTACGGAAGTTCTGATATTACGCCAGGCGGGAACGCTTTTTCAACCAATGGGCGACGGACGCGTAGCAAATTTTTATAATATCGAGCTTATCAACAAAACGTACGACGATATTAACCTGGAATTAAAAGTGATTTCACCGCAGAACGGCACAATCACACCGCTCGGCCAGATTTCACCGCTTTTAAAACAAACGGAAAAAAGTGCGCAATTCTTCATGGCGCTGCCACAAAATGAACTTCAAGGCGTTCAGACAAAGGTGAAATTCGGGATTTATTCCGAAGGAAAACTTTTAAAAGAAGTCAAATCAACGTTTCTCGGCCCAGAAAATCACACGAAATAGTTTTTAAAAACAGCAACAACTTTCAAAAAAAAGATATGAAAAACTCAGGAAAATCGTGGGCAATCGGCATCGTAACGCTGTACACAAGCTTCGCGCTGCTCACACTCGGCTTCGTGTACTTCGCCATCGGCCAAAACTACGACCTCGTGAGCAAGGACTACTATGAGCAAACGGTGGAATTCCAGTCGCAAATCGACCGCGAGTCGCGCACGAATGCGATTGCTGAAAATGTAACCTGTTCGCTCAGTGCTGATAAGCAAAATGTGGAAATCGCAATCCCGAACGCAGCGCAGGTAAATGGGAAAGTCACTCTCTATCGCCCATCGGAAGCTGATTTAGACAAGCACTTTTTTTTAGCTCTAGATGGAAATGGACGGCAGAATATTCCTGTGCAGGGCCTTTTAAAAGGCAAGTGGAAAATGAAAGTGCTATGGACGGCCGGTGGTGAGGAGTTTTATAAAGAGTGCGAGATTTTTCTTTAAAAACACAGTTTTTAAAAACATTTTTAAAAGCTGTCATTGCGAGGAGCGGCTTTTGCGCGACGTGGCAATCGCTACACCTTCTCATCGCGATATCTGGTGTAGCGATTGCTTCGTCGAAGACTCCTCGCAATGACGGAGCGAGAGAAATTTTTAAAAACTTTTGAAACAACTTTTTAAAAACACAACAATGCTTTTCGCCTGGACGGCCATAACGCTTGGATTTGTAGGCAGCTTCCACTGTATCGGGATGTGCGGGCCGATTGCTCTCGCGCTTCCGGGCAATGCGGCTGTGCGCTGGCGTTTTGTGCTTGGGCGGATAGTGTATAATCTCGGGCGCATTATGACATATGCGCTTTTGGGCGTGTTGTTCGGCAGTTTGGGTTCGGCAGTGCGACTGGCGGGATTGCAGGAAGGTCTGTCGATTTTTGCGGGCGTGGTGATTCTTTTTACGGCAGTTATTCCGTTTAAAAAAGGGTTTACATTTGGAATTCCATCCGCCGTTTCAAAAGTAAAATCTGCGATGTCGATACTTTTTAAAAAACGGAATTTCGCTGGATTATTCCTCATCGGAGCGCTCAATGGCTTGCTGCCATGTGGCTTTGTGTATATGGGAATTGCGGGTGCGCTGACTGCGGGAAGCGTTGGCGAAAGCTCGTTTTTTATGGTTTTATTCGGCCTTGGTACTTTCCCGGCAATGCTCGCCATTTCGCTTGGCAGCGCTTTTGCAAAACCCGCTGCACGCAATTATGCGCGGAGACTATATCCGATTGGCGCAGTACTGATTGCTGTGCTGTTTATTCTGCGCGGGCTGTCGCTGGATATTCCGTATATCAGCCCCAACTTAATGTCAGCACCAAGCCAAAAGGCCAGCTGTCACTAATACCCTTAACAATTAAAAAAATGAATGTACCACATACCTTTCACATTCCCGTTATGGGACTTGCCTTTACTATTGATTCACCACTAAAGGTCGCTCGTTTTGGGATAACGTCTGTAGTTTCAATTGTTGATGATATTCTCATCGAAAAAATGCGCGAGTATTACCACTCCAAATTCTATGGCAAATTCATACCAATTACAAACAAAGAGCACGACTTTCGCGCACGCCGTATCACTGATTATCTGAACCTTTTAAAACGGAAAGTTGGCGAGCAGATGGATGAAATGCGCGCGCTTCCATTTGAAAAAGAAAATGACCTTTTTAAATATTTTGAAATGCTGCCGGATGATTCTGCTGTAAAATCCCTTTTTAAAAGAATGCTGGTGGCTAATGGATCAGAAAAATCCGACCTGCAGAATGTTTTGAAAGCAAAATTGCAGCCGGGCGACATTGATGTAAATATCATGACAAAGCTCGACCGCGTGAATTTTTCAAAAGATGACGAAGCGCTTCCACCGGAATTTACGGATGCGCTGGCAGCCCTTCGTGGTTTCGCTGAAAGTGATCTGGAATCTTCCATTGAACTTTCGGCCGGAATGAATCCTCGGCTATATGCTTACCTGGAGAATTTCCGGTGCTTTTTTCCCGATGAGAACGGGGCTTTTAAAAAGAAAATTATCATCAAAGTCAGTGATTTTCGGTCAGCAGCAATTCAGGGAAAGTTTCTCGCTAAAAAGGGTATCTGGGTTTCGGAATATCGCCTGGAATCGGGTTTGAATTGTGGCGGCCACACTTTCGCAACCGACGGCTTATTAATGGGGCCGATACTGGGAGAATTCCTTTTAAAACGTGAAGAATTGCTAAGTGAGTTACAGGAAATTTACGGTAAGGCTTTAGAAGCACGCGGTTTTAAAAGAATTGCACCAACTTTCAATGTAACAGCACAAGGTGGTATTGGAACACATACTGAACATGAGTTCCTTTTGAAAAGATATAATTTGTCATCTGTCGGCTGGGGAACACCGTTCCTGCTTGTGCCGGAAGCCACAACGGTGGATAATGAAACCATGCAGAAGCTTGCGGCTTCGGGCCGTGAGGATTTTGTGCTTAGTGATGTTTCTCCGCTGGGCGTACTTTTTAATAATTATTCACAAAGCTCAGGAGAAGCGCAGAAACAGGAGCGTATTAAAGCCGGAAAGCCAGGCAGCCCATGTACAAAGGAATATCTGGCTTCTGATATGGAATTCACTGAACGCCCAATCTGTACTGCGTCGCGGCAATATCAGCGTTTAAAAATTAATCAGCTTCAGAGTATGAACCTCACAGAAGAAGAATACAGCAGGCGCTACGCAAAGATTGTTGAAAAGGTGTGTTTGTGCGAAGGGCTGGCAGCTTCGGCATACCTGCTCTATGGAATTGCTCATCGCCGTGCTGAGCGTAGCGTCGTTATCTGTCCTGGGCCAAATGGCGCGTACTTTACAAAAATTGCCTCACTTGCTGAAATGACAGGGCATATTTATGGATTTGAAAATTTAGTAAAAGGGACATATAGGCCACATGTCTTCATCAATGAATTGCAGCTGTATGTGGATTATTTTAAGAAGGAATGTTTAAAAGAGTTGACCCCAAGGCACGAAAAATACCTTGCTACTTTTAAAGAGAATCTTCTATTTGGGATTGAGTATTACAAAAAACTATTTGAAGAACTATCTATTGAAACAAAATCTGTAAGAGAACATTTTCTATTGAGCTTATATTATTTCGAATCAGAGCTAAATCAATTGACCAACGCTCAGCAGTCTTTGTAAATACTTGTACATAATAACCTTCACTTCCGCTTCAACTTACAGCCAAAAGCCGCATAATACCGCGCTCTTGGCTTTTCTTTTTAAAAACATGATATAAATCATGTTCTACCCCGACGCTTATCATTTTTCCCACTTCAGGAGTACCGTAATTTTGAGTTAAGAAATTAATCACACTTTAAATACAGGTACT
>DASPKH010000114.1:0-13621 GCA_035628175.1 Patescibacteria group bacterium | reverse complement strand
TGGAACGTCAACCGGTGGAAGATTTGCCCGCGAAAAAGAATGCTCGACGAAGCTCCAGTCAAACTGCGCATTGTGCGCCACAAAAACCGTGTTTGGCTGTGACAAAAGCTCATGCACCTTCGGGAAAACCTCGTCAGCTTCCGGCGCGCCAAAAACCATCGCGTTGGAGATTCCCGTCATATTTGCGATAAATTCCGGGATAAACTGGCGGGGATTGACAAGAGAGGAAAATTCATGCACGATTTCGCCGCCGCGCACCACCACACAGGCAATGTCCATTACGCGGTTATTCCCGGCATGGCTGCCTGTGGTTTCTACATCGACGACGACAAAATTCGTATCCCAGATTGAAAGCATCTATGTTTTTAAAAAGGCCTTTGGTGACGTTGTTTGCTTTTAAAACTTTTTCAAAGCACGAATAAAGTTTTAAAATGGTGTAAGCTGTTGAAAACTTATGCTTTAAAAACTATCCCACCATCGCCAGAACATTCAGCAGCGGATGGTCATCATCAATCCTATAGCCGCGAATGCCTACAGCAATCGCGCCCTCAACATTTGCCGGAGCATCATCCACAAAAAGCGTCTCCTCCGCCAGGAAACCACGGTCGCGCAGCACTTCTTCGTAAATATCCGCATTCGGCTTTCGCATTCCCATTTCGTACGAGAAAAAGAGCTTTTCAAAATGCGAAAAAAGTTCGCGGCATTCGTCCTTAATGTGCGCGATGTGCAACTCGTTCGTATTGCTCAGCAACACAAGGCGAACCTTCGGCGCGAGGTGCTTCACGATTTCCAGCGCTTCGGGAATCACGTGCAGGAGCATTGCATTCCACGCGCGGTTGATTTCGTGGTCTTCCGCCTTCAGCTTATATTCCTTGCGCAGCCCGTCGCGAAACTGCTGGCTTGTGATTTTGCCTTTATCGTAGAGGTCAAAAATCTCTTCCTGCTGTTCGCGCGAGAATTCAATATGCTCGTTAGGGTTTTCTGAAAGCTTCGTGATTTCCGCGCGGGCAATGCCGTAATTGATTGCGTAGAGAACACCGCCGAGGTCGAGGATTACGTTTTTTATGGGCATGATATTTTTAATGTTTCTCTTTTCTGATTTTTAAAACTATATTAGGAAAAATTTTGGAAGATTTTAAAACTCATGAATATTCAATCAATCATTCACGAAATTAACGAACTTTTAAAAACTACGTTCGCCGAAATCGAAACATGGTTTGACAAAGATAGCGAAGTTCGTGCGTATAAGCCGAAAAGCGGCGGCTGGACAATCAACCAGATTCTGGAGCATATTGCGCTCACAAATCATTTTCTCCTGATTCTGATTGATAAAGCAACGGCAAAATCTTTAAAAAATTCGCACAATCTTGATTTGCAAACAGAACTTCCAAATTATGAATTCCATCGCGATAAACTTGACGAAGTCGGACTGCACAAATCGTTTGAATGGATACGCCCGGAGCACATGGAGCCAAAAGGCGAAAAGTCTTTAGAGCAGGTGAAAGAGCAGCTTCAAAGCCAGCTTGAGCAATGTCAAAATGCTTTAAAACTACTCAAGAATGGCGAAGGAGTTCTATCGAAAACAACAATGACAGTGAACAATCTTGGCAAAATTGATGTGTATGAATACATCTATTTTTTGGCTCAGCATGGGCAACGGCATATTACACAAATGCAGAAAAATGAAGCAGAATTTATAAAAGGCAGTTTTTAAAAGACTGCCTTTTGTTTAATCTTTCCTCCTCATCCTCCCCATAAAAAACCCATCCGTCCCATGCTCCCCCGGCGTAAGCGACAGCGTCGCAGCATCCCCTTTTAAAGCGCCAACCTCAACGCCTACGCTTTTAAAAATATCGCTCAACGGCTCCGGCTCAAAATCAGGATTGTCTTTTAAAAACCGCTCAACAACGCGGTCATTTTCCTCCGGCATCATCGAACACGTTGCGTAAACGAGCACGCCGCCCGGCGCCACAAACTGAGCATATTCCGTCAGAATCATCAGCTGTTTGGCGGAGTGCTTTTTTAAAAGCTCGGGTGTGAGCCGCCACTTCGCCATCGGCATCCGGCGAACCGTTCCCATGCCGCTGCACGGCGCGTCCACGAGCACCGCGTCGAACGAGTGGTGCAGCCGCTGGGGCAGTGTGCGTTCTTTTTTGCCGAGCAGCTTCGTCTGGATGGATGTCAGCCCCGCCCGGCGCGCGCGGTTGCCAATTTCTTTCAAACGGTTGAACTCAATATCCGTCGCCAGTACCTCGCCTCGGTCGCCCTGCAGCGCCGCAATATGCAGTGTTTTGCCGCCCGCGCCCGCGCATGCATCGAGCACCTCCCACTCCGGCTGGGGCGCCAGCGCATAGCCAATCAGCTGGCTGCCCTCGTCCTGCACCTCGACGGCGCCACTCAGAAAAAGCTCATTCTGCTGAAGCGCCACACGTTCCTGCAGCACAATCGCCGACGGCGACAGCGCACCAGCCCGCACCGCAACGCCATCCGACTGCAACCGTGCCAGCGCTTCATCACGCGAAAGCATCTGCGTATTCACGCGAAGCCCCACCGGCGCACTTTTTAAAAGCGACTCCGCCATCCGCGCTGCATCCGCCCACGTCCGCTCGTGATGCTTACTTCCTTTCCACTCTTTTACAATCCACGCCGGGCACGCATACCGCGCCGCCATCAGCTCAATCTCCTCATCGCTCAATTCGCTCTTTTTTAAAAGCTCCCCAACGCGCGAATCCAGCTCATCAAACGCCTCCTCCACCGCTTTTAAAAACCGCGCGGCACTTTCCTCATCCAGCCCCAGCTTTTCCGCCGCCGCCTGCTGCACCAGCTTTTTAAAACCATCGCCCGCATCCATATTGCTCTGCGGCACATTTTTTAAAAGCGCGCCCGGCTCAAACGCACCCGCCCGCGCGCCCAAAAGCAGCGTTGCAAGAATTATCGCAGTCTCATGCGCCAGTGCCTCCTGCGGCTCGGCGCCAATCGTTGTAAAAGCCACCGTCGCCGCAAAATCCGCCAGCCCTTTCATGCGCAGCGCGGCAAAAACCGTTTCGCTCAGGAAGCGGCGCTCCTTCGAGCCGATATATTTTTTTGAGCGAAAATACTCCGAGGCGAGCGAGTCCGCGGGCTGCGGCGATTTCCAGATGATTTTAAAAAGCTGCGCGGCGTGCCCGGCAAGAGAAGGAAGTTGCATGATGGCTATGTGCGTCCGGCTATTGGGTAAAAAAACTTTCCCCGAAATTATGCCCAAAGCGCGGAATAATCAAACGTCAGCCGGTTTTTTAAAAGAATTTTTGGGTTCCGGTCGTACATCATTCGGGCAGCAGTGGGCGGTCACCCTTGCCGTCCGGAGTGCTGTTTGATTTTTGATTCAACTAATTTTAAAAATTAAAATGTTTCGAACTTTTTCTTTATTCTTGTAGAATATAAAAAAATAACTGATGGAATTATGCTTTTAAAAATCTTATTCTTGATTTCGATTTCAATTTTGGTAAGCTCGTGTAGAAATGACGAACAAACTCAACTACCGGAATGCAAGGAATTATCTTTCAAACCTGTTTTTCTAACTGGATATGGGGATAGTGGGCTTAAATCTTTCGGGCATTATTTAATGTTGGAAACCTACGATGAACATTGTTTTAATAGATATGATTTTGTTTTTCTTGCGGATAAATATTTAGATACATTGCAAACAAATGTACCAGTTCAAGCTATTATGTTCGTAAAACCTTTTAAATTTAATCCTGGCAGCGAATGGTCAGTTAATGAGGGAGAGTTGCAACGTAATGCTATTGTTGAAATATGGTATGAGTCAAAATGGGTAGATAAGAGTGTAACTATTCCTAAAATTAATAATGTAACTATTTGGTTTGACGGAAAAAGAAGAACCTTGTACGTTTCAGATACTTCATCAAGAAGTTCACGTATTAAGCAATTTAAAAACAAGCGTTAAATATTCCATTATTCTTTAAAAATACAACAATCCCCACAAACACAAACAGCCATAAAGCACCATCGCCTTATGGCTCTATTTTTTTCAGGCAGAGATTTTTAAAAAGATTGGGCTTTACGGCATCGTCGCCGGCGCTTCCTGCATAATTCTTTTAAAAGCACACTGCTCAACGCTTTTTAAAACGTCACCACCAACTTGCCGAACTGCTCGCCGCGCTTCATCGCATCAAAGGCCGAAACCGCTTCGGCGAAGGGGCGCGTGGAGTCTATGACGGGCGTCATCTGCTGCTTTCCGACGAGGTGGAGCATGTCGCGGAAGTCGTCGTCGGTGCCCATCGTCGTGCCCTGCCAGCGGATTTGTTTCCAGAAAATGCGGTGGATGTTGACGTTTTCGGGTGCGCCGAGCGTGGCGCCGTAGCTGACGATGGAGCCGCCGGGCGTGATGACGTTGAGCAACGTGTTTATCTGCGTGCCGCCCGCGCCGTCTATGATGAGGTCTATTTTGCCCGCGGTTTTTAAAAGCTCTTTGTCCCAGCCGACGGCCTTATAATTCACGCCGCCCAAAGCGCCGAGTTCCTGTGCGCGCTGGAGCTTTTCGTCGGAACCGCTCGTGACGAAAACATTCGCGCCGAGCGCCTGTGCGAACTGCATTGCAAAAAGCGCCACGCCGCCGCCGATGCCCGTTACCAGCACGTTTTGCCCGCCCTCCACCCTGCCCTGCGTCGAGACAGCCCGGAATGCCGTTACGCCTGCAAGCGGAAGCGCTGAGGCCTGCTCGGCTGTGAGGTGCTCGGGCTTTTCGTGCAGGCGGTCGAGCGGCACGCAGACATATTCGGCGAGTGTTCCCTGCGCCGGCATCCCGAAGACATTGAACTCGCTGCCCTGCGCACGCGGATTGTCTCCCCACGCGAACGACGGATTGATGACGACATCTTTGTTTAAAAGCCCTCGGTTGAATTCATCGTTCACTTCCACCACCTCACCGCAGCCGTCGGAGCCGACGATTGCCGGGTACTGTATTTTGGCGTACTTGCCCTCGCGGATGAACTGGTCGCGGTGATTGAGCGCGGCGGCTTTGAGCTTTATGAGCGCCTCGCCTTCGCGCGGTTTTGGGGTTTCGGTTTCGGAGATTTGGAATGAGTCTTGGGTTAGAATGAGTGCTTTCATTTTTTTAATTTGTTGTTTTTAAAATGGAGATTCTTTTGACGCGAGGAAATGCAATCCCCCTCGGCTACGCCGTATCCCCCTTAGAAAAAGGGGGAACTTCTTCTGACATATTCTTTTTAAAATTATGACAAAAGAATGTCTCCCTTTCCTAAGGGAGATGTCCGATAGGACAGAGGGATTCCACGTCAAAAGGATCTAAATCATGGCAAAATTAGTAAAAACAGAATATAACCTTCCATACAATCCAGCCCTCAAAGAAAGAGCCCGAGAAATGCGGAAGTCTATGACAACTGCAGAAAAACGATTGTGGTTCGAGTTCCTGCACAAGCATCCTTTACGGTTTTTTCGGCAGCGCCCTATTGATAATTATATTGTGGATTTCTATTGCCCTGAGAAGAAGTTGGTGATTGAAGTTGATGGAGATTCGCACTATACGCTAGATTCCGTCGAGTACGATAAGAATCGGACTGATATTTTGGAAAGATATGGTTTGAACGTGTTGCGCTTTACAAATTTTGATGTTTTAAAGAATTTTCCGGGTGTTTGTGCGAGAATTGAGGAAATTTTAAAAGGCCTGACGCGACCTTCTGACGATTAATCCCCCTCGGCTGCGCCGTGCCCCCTTAGAAAAGGGGAAACACCTCCTAACGACTTCCTTAATTATTAAAACACGAAAGAAGAATATCTCCCTTTTCTAAGGGAGATGTCCGCAGGACAGAGGGATCCGCGTCAGAAGTTCGCGTATAAAATTCCCACCCTAAAAAAACTTTTTTTAAAAACCTCTTGACTCTAACGTTACGTCAGTGCGTAAGTTTGTTTTTAAAAGGAGGAATTCAGATGTATAAGGTTCAGAAACTTGCAGAAATCGCTGGTGTGAGTGTGCGCACGCTCCACCATTACGACCAGATTGGCCTGTTGAAACCCCGCATTCGGAGCGAGGCCGGCTACCGGATGTACGGCGAGGCGGAGCTTCTGCGGCTGCAGCAAATCCTGTTTTTTAAGGAGCTGGATTTCCCTTTAAAAGAAATCGGGGCGATTCTGGATAAGCCCGGGTTTGACGTGCTGGAAGCGCTGAGTTATCACAAAAAAATGATTGAAGAAAAGCTTTCGCGCACGTCGCGCCTTTTAAAAACAATTGACACGACAATTCAGAAAATTACGGAGGAAAAGGTGATGAAAGACGAAGATGAATTATTTGAGGGCTTTTCAAAAAAGCAACAAGAAGAATACGAAAAGGAAGCCCGCGAGCGCTGGGGCAATGAGAAAGTAGATGAATCAAAGGAGCGCACGAAAAACTGGTCAAAGGAGAAATTTAAAGAAGTGGCCGATGAGCAAAACGCCATTCCGGCAGCGCTCGTAAGCAAGATGCATCTCGACGCGGGGCATCCCGATGTGCAAAAGCTCATTCAGCAGCACTTTGAGTTAATCGGGCAGTTTTACACTGTCACGCCAGAAATCTATCGCGGCTTGGGGGAGCTCTACACGACGGACGAGCGCTTCCGCGAATTCTACGACAAGCACAAGCCCGGCATGGCGGATTTTATGAGGCGGGCGATGAATTATTTTGCGGATGAGAGATTTGGGAAGGTGTAGTTTTTTTAAGAGCCGCCTCTGTTTTTTAAAAACGGGGGCGGCTTTTAGATTTTCCAAAATCTAACATTCTATTGTGTATCAGTAGCCATACGTAATCTTGTTACTGGGCCTTTTATAGCAAAATCAATACTTATGGAATGTTCATAGCTAAATTTGTGCGCTGCATTTAATCGTAAGAATGTCGGTTTATAAATCAAACCAATACAAGGCGCACCAGAAGTATGAAGATAAGCTGAGAAGATAAGTCCTAATGTATAATTATATTTTTCCTCAGGTTTCCGACCTGGTGAGATATTCTGCTGATTCTTATCTTCCCAGAATAGGTTTGCCAATTCCCAACTATTTCTCGCGAAAACAGGTCCATACCCGAGAGAAAGATTATTAATTTTATGATTATTTGACAAACTCAAATATGTAGATCTCAGCACCTCATGCTCATCTCCCCTAGGTACAAAAATAAGAGGAGTATTATAATCCATTACGCCCGAATATGAGAGATTTATATATTGATTTTTATGATAGAAATAATCTACGCCGTAGGAGATACCTATAAAACCTGTACCATTCTTTGAGGGTTCTCCCAATGGAGCCATATGCAGATGATTGATGTAGGGAAATGACCAGTGAAATAAAATCCAGCCTTTATTATCGCCCTGTCCATTAAAAGAAAATTCTTTCTCAGGTATTTTTACCTCAATTTTTTCTTTAGTGATTTTTTTCTCGGATATTTTTTCCACACCAGTATAATTTTCCATCCGCGAACGAATCTCATGAAGTTCATTTTCCTTAAGAGTATAAATTTCGCCCCTAATTCTGTCTCCATATTCTTGGGCGTAAGTATTCAATGATATATTGTCGTAATACGTTATTTTAAAACAATTGCCTCCATGACTTCGGACAGCATCGATGCATTGCTGTAATACAAGCGCTTTCGTTTGAAACAAATCCCTCTTCAGCTTTATCTTTTTTAAAAGTTTGCCCTCAGGAAAGGGAATATCGTACTTCCAATCAATTATCAAAATATCCGGATTAGCCGAAACCACAGCCTGTGGAATTCCATCTTCTAAAGAGCCGTCCTGAGCAATAAGCGACTGAGAGATGCCAATCAGTAAGAAAAATATCAATAATCCTTTCTTCATTTTTTAATTAGTACGGCTTTTTAAAAAACCTTTCTGTACTTACTCCTTATTATTCAGCCTAAATTGTAATTCAATTCCCCAAATCTGGCCGTTGATTTTCCCTGCATCAAGTAGTGAGTTCCTTTCCTCGCCTGTGGGTCCGGATTCCTGCAAAAGAAACGATCTCCCTATTTTTATACGCCCTTGTTCTATTCCAAAGCCAACTTTCAGGTTCCAAAGTGTCTGGCTGTGTGCATTAATTATTACAAAATGACTTAGGGAAGTTTCAGTGCTGAAAAAACTCTTCTCGATTCCAGCTATTGCGCTAATCGAACCGTACCATGGAATAAAGGAAAAAGTCATGTGAGGACCAATTTCTGCGCCATAATACGGCGTAGCAAACTGAAGCTGGTGCTTTCTCATCACATTGAATTTAGGCAACCAAAAAGCAAATTTGGACTCACCGCCGAACTGCAAAACCATATTCACGTCATACACGACTGGCAGAGCGGCTCTCGCTTCACGATATTCTCTTTTTTTAATATCTTCCGGTGACTTATATACCGCCATACGCGAGCGAATTTCAGCTATTTCAGCAGAGTCAAGCCTGTAAATCTCCCCTTTCATGAGGTAATGCCCTCTGTCAAACCTGAGCGTATCACTATAATCAAAATACGTCATTTTAAAACAGTTCCCACCATAATGCCGCGTGGAGTCAATACCATTTGCCAACATTGCTGGTTTGGTTGTCAGTTGGAACCACTGTTTCTCCACGGTAATTTGTTTTACGAGCTTTTCCTGCGGCATCGGGATATCGTAATAAGGATCAATGTAGAATATATCAGAATTTTTTCTTTCGATGAGCGCAATAGAAAACTTGTCTAACAAGTCATCCTGCGCCTTCAGCGATGGCACCAAGCCCTGAAAGAAAAGCGGTATCAGCAGCCACTTTTTCATTATCTGTTTAAAAAAAATTTATTGAAGTACTGTCGGATTAAATGATATGTCTGTTTTTTAAAAACTAAATCAAAAACTTACTGCTGTAAATTGCAATTCAAAACTCCAAATCCCACTATCGAATTTTCCGACGTTTAGTAAAGGGATTCTTTTCTGTCCTTCGGGTACGTATTCGCTTAATACAAATGACCTCCCGACTTTTAGCCGTACACCTTCTATTCCGACACCCAATTTCAGATTAGAAAGTGTTTGTCGAAATGGGCCGGTCATACCGTTTTCGCCATGATTTACTGCACTGAAGTTAAATCGGCTCAAAGATGTTTCAACCGTAAAAACGCTTTTTTCGAGACCAATAATCGCGCTGAGTGAACTATATGGCCCCTGAAAATGCAAATGTGGGCCTACTTCAAACCCATAATATGGCTGTATGGCTTTAAAATTGTGCTTTCTCAAAACGTTGATTTTCGGCAAAATAAATGCAATTTTTGATTCGCCGCCATACTGGAGAATGACATTTATGTCATAGCTCACTTCACCATTTTGTTTATTTTTACGGGTATTTCGCACTGCTTCTTCAGGGTAAAGATCGTTTTTCATTTGTCTTCGCACCTCCTTCATCTCGTCGTCGTCAAGAGCGTAAAGTTCGCCTTTCATACGGTCAGGAAATTCCTGTCCTGCGGCTAAATTTTCCGTCACATCGTCATAAAATATTATTTTAAAAAAGTTTCCTTCATAAAACCGCATTGAATCAGCGCACTCTTTGAGCATTACCTGTTTTGTTTTTTTTATAAAATCACGCTTTACACTAATTTTTTTAATGAGTTTTTTAGCTGGCATCGGAAGATCACATCTGGCATCAAGAATATAAGCAGTTCCCTCATCACGGTCAGGAATAAGAAGTACTTGCGTCCATCCGCTTGAGCCGTCGCTTTGCGCCCGCAGCGACAGAACCACATTAAATAGCAGGAATATTATAAATAGTATTTTCTTCATTGGCAATAACCAAAATATACTGATGGCATTATAGAAATAGCTTGGCATAACGACTGCTTTACTTTACCACTTCAATTACAATAATTATGTTAAATCCCTAACAATATTAC
Organism: Patescibacteria group bacterium; assembly: GCA_035628175.1. Taxonomy (GTDB): domain Bacteria; phylum Bacteroidota; class Ignavibacteria; order Kapaibacteriales; family DASPKH01; genus DASPKH01. The sequence continues at coordinate 3,738 of DASPKH010000114.1, read as the reverse complement.
ATGGAAATTGTTTACGATGCAACTATTATTTCAACCAATTACTTTAACAATGCACAGGTGCTTCTAAAATAGGCATCTATTTTTAAAGATGAAAAATTTTACCAGCAACTTTTAAAGTAGTGAAAATGCCTCTTGCTAAGCATGGCGAAATTTAGTCAATAAGCTTAACTTCACGCTTTTAAATCACGGAAAAGAATGGAAAGTGTTTTGCAGGAAAAGGTAGTTTTAAAAACAAACCTTTTTCATTTTTCAATAGTAATTTTTAAAAGCTGTTATAAAATTGCTATCTCTACACTACAACGCATACTTACCAAATGACTACACTCTTTTTTAAAACGAGCCAGACTTTTTTTAAATCTTCTGTGCGGGAAATTACTCCTTATAATTCAGCATGAATTGTAATTCAATTCCCAAATATGGCCGTTTATTTTTCCAACGTCAAAAAATGGAGTTCTTTCCTGGCCATTCGGCACGTATTCGCTTTGTACAAATGATCTGCCGATCTTGAGCCTCGCTGCTCCTATTCCTACGCCGGCTTTTATATTCCATAATGTCTGCCGAAAGAGCCCATAATCGTCATCAGTGGCTTCTACAGCTGTAGCTACAAAGCGGCTGAGCGATGTTTCGACGTTGAAAAAGCCTGCTTCCAGACCCACAATAGCACTAATTGAACCATATCCTCCAAGCAAATGCAAGTGCGGTCCCAGCTCGAACCCATAATATGGATTAATTGTTTTGGTAATGTGTTTTCTAAATACATTGATTTTAGGGAAAAAGAGAAAGGCAAATTTGGATTCGCCTCCATACTGAAAGACAATATTTACATCGTAAATTACATCTCCCGGCTTCCTCTTGTTTCCTGTCTTCTTTCCGGAAGATTCCTCAGGCAACAAATCGTTTTTCATCTGTCTGCGAATGTCTTTCATTTCCCGATCATCAAGAGCATAAATTTCGCCTCGCATGTGGTCAGGAAACTCCTGGCCACTTCCAAAAATAACCGGTATATCGTCATAGTATGTTATTTTAAAACAATTACCTCCGTAATACCGGAGTGAATCAGCGCACTCCCGAATCAACGTTTCTTTCGTTTTTTTTATAAAGTCGTGCTTGATGTTGATCCTTTTGATGAGCTTGGAAGCCGGAATCGTAAGATCCTGCTTTGCATCAAAAATATAAGCATCTGCATTATCAGGAATAAGAAGCAGCTGTGTCCATCTGTCAGGTGTTTCTTTCTGAGCCTTCAGCGAATGAGCCACGCCAAACAGAAGAAATATTAATAATACGTTTTTCAAGTATATATTATAGAAAGTACACGACCACAATTACATTAACCTTTTGGAACCAGACTTCAATAACAGTATTTTTTTTAAGCAGTTACAAATCTGCTTGATGACTATACGCTAATGTATATTATTGCCAAACGGCTAAAATTTAAAAGTCAACCCTTTTACTAAAGTGCATGTGAGTTTCTCTTTTTTAAAACCCTTCCTTCTATGTAATTGCTTATCACTTTTGTTGCATCTGCAACTTTCCGTTACAGTCTATGATTCCACTACAGGCACACAGTTTAGCACTGGTATAACAAAAGTAAGAATCTTGTATTTTGCAGAACATACTTAAATTTTTCACACAAAAAAATTGGCAGTTTTTAGAGCAATTTTTATATTTGCAATCTCTAGAGAAAGCCAATTTAGCTCAGTTGGTAGAGCAGCTCATTCGTAATGAGCAGGCCGCCGGTTCAAGTCCGGCAATTGGCTCCAAAATACGTTTTTCTTTGTTCTTCAAAACTTCAATATTACTCTTTAAATGGCTTAAAACCGTATTCTAATGTGCCGGTTAGCACGGTAAAGGAATTTAAAGAACGTTTGAATAAAGAAAAATTTGTCAGTTATCGTGTCAGTTAGCTTGTTTGCATAAGCGCAAATATTACTAACTGGCACTTTGTTTATGCAGCTCAATCTATACCTTGACAAACCCCGTCAGGAAAATCCCCCTATTCCCCTTTTTGACTTTTCTTGAGGCATAATGAATACCACAGCTTTTAAACATACGGTAAGGGTGCCAGAGAAAATGTGTACGTGATTACAGTAGAATACAACCATCTACATGGGGAAAATCTCAATGGACATTAAAGAAGAGATACCCAATGAGCTTTTAAAAGAATATTCTTGACCAATTCTGCTGAGAAGATCCATATTGAAGGGATGCTTCAACTGCTAGATATACTGTTTCAGGAATATACGAAACCTACATCAGTTTACGAAAATGAAGATTAATTCACATATTTACTAATTTTCTGCATCCAAAATCCTCCTAATGGGTTAATTAAGATAATAGATTTGCCACATCTATATTTTACCAATTCATGAGGATTGCGATGTACTATTTCTCCCTTTTTCTGGAAAAAGTTTTTAAGGCTTTGATACTCATACCTGCTATCGTACTATTGACTAACCAAACAGTAATAGGGCAGGATCTATCAGCTCAAGCCATCTCAACACAAGCCTGGCAAAGCCGAAATATCGACTCATCAACGAATTTCTATATTATCCAGCGAAGCTTCAATGAATACTGGAAAGACAGGCCTGTCAAAAAAGGAAGCGGGTGGAAGCAGTATAAGCGCTGGGAGTGGTTTTGGGAACAGCGTGTGTCTCCAACCGGAAAATTCCCCGACCCTGAGCAACTGTTTATAGAGCGTCCGGTTTTAAAAAATAAAAAATTGGACGGGACGCTAGGTGCAAATACCTGGACTCAGACTGGACCAAGACAGATAACTCATAATGGTGAGGGACTCGGGCGTGTAAACAGCGTCACGACGCATCCATCCAATCCTTCCATAATCTGGGCAGGAGCGGCTACAGGCGGTGTGTGGAAAAGCACCGATGGCGGTGCTAGCTGGACGTGCAAGACTGATCATCTGCCAACACTTTCCATAGCTGATATTGCTATAGATCCGACTAATCCTGATGTTATGTACCTGGCAACAGGTGGATTCACATTTGATGAATATAGGGTAGGAGTGCTAAAATCAACCGATGGCGGGGAAACCTGGAATACAACAGGACTCACTCGTCAAATTGGTGGAATGGTACGGATACTCATTAATCCTGCCACTCCATCTACATTGCTGGCAGCCAGTACTAATGGGATATACCGCTCTACGAATGGGGGTATATCCTGGTCAAAGGCACTTACGGCTGATCATCTTTCTAAAGGAGCTTTCAGAGATATGGAATTTAAGCCTGGAGACCCTTCGATAGTATATGCCAGCACTGACGGTGGCACTGTTTTTCGTTCTACAAACGGCGGGGCTTCCTTTACACGCATTACTGAAGGGCTGCCTACAGGACCTGTTGGACGTACCGAACTTGCCGTTTCCCCCGCCGATCCGAATATCGTCTATGCACTATTTGTTGGAGGTTTAACCAGTGACTTCGGTGGGCTATATCGCTCCACTAATAGCGGTATGTCGTGGACACTAATGTCATCGGAGTCGCCGAATATTCTGGGCGTGGAACTTGACGGAGGCCCGTCGGGGGGGCAGCCATCCATTTGTCTTGCCCTAGCAGCATCGCCAATAGACGCAAACGTGGTATTGGTTGGCTCAATCCATACATGGCGTTCACAGGATGGTGGAGCTACCTGGGCTATAACCAAAGTTGCTGACACTGTGAAGGGAGAATTCCTTGTCCATGTTGATAAGCATTGTTTATATTTTGCTCCCGGCACCTCACGGCT
>DASPKH010000113.1:0-3671 GCA_035628175.1 Patescibacteria group bacterium | reverse complement strand
TACACGCGGATTCGGTGCAATTGCCGACCTTTCCGGAAATGACGTGTACACGACGACAAGCCCGTTTCAGGACTTTCTGCGCTACGACGAACATTACGTGAGCTTTACGCAGGGCGCGGCAAATGGCTATCGCCCAATTGCGTCGGGTGGGATTGGTTTGCTCGCGGATTTTAAAGGAAATGACTCGTACACGTGCGATATTTACGGGCAGGGAACGGCATACTGGTTTGGGTTGGGCGCACTCTACGACGAGGCGGGCGACGACCGCTATAATGCGTACCAGTATGCACAGGGCGCAGGCGTGCATCTGGCGCAGGGCGTTTTGTGGGATGTGCGCGGCGAGGATGTATATGTGTCGCACGGCGTTTCGCAGGGCTGCGGGCATGATATTGCATTCGGCGGGCTGCTGGATGAAGCAGGCAATGACCATTATTTTGCTGAATCGCTGTCACAGGGCGCAGGCAATGCGAATGCCGTGTCGCTGCTGGTGGATGAGCGCGGCAACGATTCGTACATTGCGCTGAATACATCGAATACGATGGGCTTTTCGGATTTCCGGCGTGACTACGGCATGATTGGGATTTTCGCTGATGGCGGTGGTACTGACCTTTACGGCGAAACCGGCCGCAATAAAACACAACGTACGCAATCCAGCTACGGCGTTTTTGCTGACCTTGATATTACCCGAAATGAAGTTTTAAAAGCAGATGTTCCCGCGCTGACGCCTCCTGCCGAAGAACGCACGCCACTTGCAGGCACGCTCGACAGCTTATTCATCCAGGCATCTGCTGCGCCGCAGAAATACCAGTACAATGTGGCTCCCGCGCAGGAACGCATCGTGGCGATGGGCGCTGAAGCAATTCCTTTTTTAGCGTCAAAGCTTGCGACGGAATCCGCCCGGGAACGCCTTGCGCTTGATAATATATTGCCGAAATTATACGATAAAGATTCTGTGAATGTGCGGAAATTCCTGCTGGATTCGCTACGCTCTCGCGATACGAAAGTGGTTGGAATGGTCGCTGCGCAACTTGGCAAAAAGAAAATCGCCGAAGCGCTTCCTGTTCTGCAAAATCTTTTAAAAAGCCCGAACTGGCGTGTTCGCGCTCTGGCGGCCCAGCAGATTGGCGAAATTGGCGTAAGCGTGTATGCTGACACGCTCCAAAAAATGCTAAAAGACCGCGAGCCGTATGTGCGTGCCCGCGCGGCATATTCCATCGGGCGGCTGGCTCCCGACAAAGCCCTGACACTGCTCGACGCGGCTTTAAAAGATTCAGCACAGGTGGTTCGCAATAGCGCTGTGCAAGGTTTGCGGAAGAATGCTCCGCTGCCGGCTGAACTTGTTGTCGGGTTTTTAAAAGCGGATGTGCCTGTGGGTGCGAAGCGTGCGCTGGCGCGGTTGGTGCCGTCGGCTGCGAGCGATAAGGCGTCTTTAAAAACAATCGGGGAAGCAGTGCGCGCGCAGCCAGAATCGGTTCGCGAGGCGGTATACCGCGCTATCATGGAGTCGCCGAGCACTGAGTGGAAAGGCGAGCTTTCCGTGATGCGGAAGACGGAGAGCAATGCGGCTTTAAAGCTGATGCTTCCGGTGGAAGTTGCGAAGGAGAAGGTTGCTAAGAAGAAGTAAGTTTTTAAAAGGATTCTTATGAAGAATGCTGAACTTCAAAGTTTTGCAGATAATTACAATCCAGCCATTGATTTTGAAAGAATCAAATTTGACTGGAATGGTCAGCATGGTGACAAATTTGAAGACAAGAACATTGATTTTAGAATGCAATTGTGTGAATTTTTAATTCCACAAATTGAGAATGTAAAAATCGAACTAATAAAAGACCTCTACACTGAGCTTGCAAAATGCGCTGAAGAAACTTGGGGCGTTTATAATAAATTTCATTTGTTCGCTGAGCAACTTTTAAAAAGAGGGAAGACTAGATTTTTACATGAATACATGAAAGGAGCTTCTTTATCAATGGATACTTATTTAGCAAGCGGCAGGATAAAAATCAGTCAGGGATTTGCTTATGAAATACTTAACTATATGATAGAAAGAGAAAAAATAAGTTCTGACAAAGAAGAATTACAAATGCTCGAGTTTTTTAAAGAACGCTTTGAATGGCATGCAAACAACAATACTTTATAGGCCGGTTGGACCAGTAGAATTAGATTTAATTGAAAAATCGGGTTGGAAGAAATTTCCTCCCCGGCTTCTTGACCAGCCGATTTTTTATCCTGTGATGAATGAGGAATATGCGGTTCAGATTGCGAGAGATTGGAATGTTCCGGCATCGGGTTCAGGATTTGTGACAAAATTTGCTGTGAATTCTGATTATGTCAGCAAGTTTAAAGTTAAAACAGTTGGAGCTTCAATGCATAAGGAATTATGGGTTCCAGCTGAAGAGCTTGATGAGTTTAATGACAATATTGTTGGGTTGATAGAAGTTACGCAGAAGTTTTATAAATAGGAATTTCTAAGCGTGGAAATCAGATTGCTTCGTCGGAAGACCTTCTCGCAATGACGAATTGGGTTGTTTGATTCTTTTAAAAAACGGGTGCTCGGGACGGTAAGGGTGGCCGCTCAGTGTTGGTGGAATGTGACAAAATGGACATAAAGTTCTTTTTAAAAGGGAAGTTTGGCGCAAAATTGCAAAAACTAATTTCACTTGATAATTTCTTACTCAAAGTTAATCATTAACGATTATGGTTTGTCCTCGATGTGATGGAAATGGAATGATTCAAAAGATTTTGATTGATGATTTGAATTGCGAGATTTATTGGTGCGATGAGTGTGATTCAATTTGGGAATCATATCAAGAAATTGCGTATCCTGGTAATTTCTTCGATTTTTCAACTTATCTCGAAAGTCACGGTTTAAAATATGACCGTAATCTTAAAATTACCACACTTGAAGAAATCTTGCCCGAGAGGAAATAATTTAACGGGTGGGTGGGACGGCAAGGGTGGCCGCCCACTGTTGGTGGAATGTGGCAGAATGGGGAACATGAGAATTCTTTTAAAAGGATTTTTTTTGTGAATGGTTGATGTGTGGATTCCCGCCTGCGCGGGAATGACAGTTTTTAAAAGAAATGAGTTTTTAAAAAATAGATGATACGGCATTATTATACTTTGGTGAAGGTGTGTGCGGAGATGCAGGCGCTGCGTGGGGCGATGCTGGTGGAGGCGTTCACGCAGGATGGGGCGGCGGTGCTGTGGTTTGCGGCGAGCGGGACGGAAGAGGAGTTTTTTGTGGAGTATTCGCCGGATACGGACTATGGCGCGCTGTTTTTAAAGCGGAATTTTGCGCGGGCGCGGCGGAATACGATGGATGTTTTTCCGGGGCTGGTGGGGCAGCGCGTGACCGATGTGGTACTGAATCCTGATGACCGGATTGTGACGATTGGCTTTGAGCGGGGCGCGCTGCATGCGCTGCTGTTTAGCGGCGGGAGCGGGAACCTGATAGCGACGGGCAAGAGTACGACGGTGATTGATGCGTTCCTGAATGCGCGGAAGCTGGAGGGCACGCCGCTTGAAATCCCGGAGCCAACGACGATGCCGATTGAGGCGTTTCCGCGGGAATATTCGTTGTTTTCGGCGTTTGTGAAGTCGGACGCACTGCTGGGCAAGTATTATGCGGAGGAATTTTTTTTTAAAAACGGGCTGGATTTTAAAAAGCCGGT
>DASPKH010000112.1:0-5354 GCA_035628175.1 Patescibacteria group bacterium | reverse complement strand
CTCTGGAAATTTCACTCTCAGGTTTTATGATCAGGATTCAGAGCAGACTATTGAAATGGGTAGCGTTACATTTAGTCTTGATGATTTAACTCAAAAAGGTAAATTTCTGCATTGTATGTTTTAAAAACAGTAACGATGCAGTAGAAGCAATACTAGGGGGTTGAACTGGCGGGTACCTTAAAATTACAGCCAACAATGTATCGGTACCAACCAATATACGTCAGGTAAGATTTAATCGATGTGAACGCTGCTTTACAAACAGGGGTTTGTCCTTAAAACATATTCCTAGAAATTTTTAAAATGTCAATGAATAAGCTTCTTACTCTCTTTCTGTGTGGATTTGTACTACCATTCGCATCCTGTGGCGAGGATATTTCTCCTATCGAACCGCCGCTATATTCCGGCTATAGAATTACGTCCGTTACTCTCAATAGAATCCCTGCAACCGCTGCAAATAACGTTGTGTGGGATAATATAGATGGCCCGGATGTATATTTTTCTGTCAATGGCCTTGGCCATGGCGAAGTTTTCGATAATGTGGCTCTACCGCAGGGTTTGCCTCTTGTGTGGAACCTGGCTACGCCAATGGCTGTAACAAGCATTGCCACGCAGTACGACCTCGTTTTTTACGACAAGGACGCCGCCAATGATGCAATTATGGGGTCGCTTCAGTTCTCGGGAAATATTCTGCAGGAAGGCAGCAGATATCCTTCTTCATTTGTTTTAAAAAGCACAGATGGCACGGTCGAAGCGACAGTGAACTTGATGTGGACAAGCGCAGTAGCCTTTTAAAATTCTGGTGCTATGATAAGAAAGAAAGCAACTGTTGTATTAACAGCTGCTTTTTTTTATTGATACTAGACGGTATAGCTCCGAAATGTGTGAATAAGCTTTATCTCATTGCTAATTATCATTCTGAGATAACTTACTGCAAACTGTATTTCATAATATTTGATATTATGCAAATTTTCTCTGAACACCGCCATCTTTTATTGTTTTCTGCACATGTGTGTTTAAAATATACATGAGCAAAATTGCTACAAGCATCGAGCCTATCACGACCATGCCGAGCAGGGGGTAATTACTCATATGCCCGCTTGCCTCTCGGAATACTATCAATCCAGCAACCTTCGAGGCCACACCACCGGATAATTGTTGTATCGAAGAATTCACGCTCATGAACGAGCCTCTGTCTGTTTGCGCGGGGACAGCCGTCAGTAATGCCTGAGCCGGAATCATTCGGGCGTTAATACCAACAAACAATATGATATTAATGAGCAGTACAATCCAAAGTGGTGTCGGGCCAAGATTGGTGTACAGCCCGACCATCGCAATACTGATGATTGAGCCCGCTACAAATACCCTGAATTTCCCGATACGGTCGGCATATTTACCGATGATTGGTCCTGAAATTATAGATGAGACCCCTGTAATACCATAGAGCCACGGAAGCTGCTCAAGGGAAAGTTTTAAATTTCCTGTACTGAAGGCTGCGCCAAATGGCATGAGCATAAATCCACCCGTAGCAAGCAGAATTGTTGCCATAAAGCCACGAATGTAGTCACGGTTTGACAGCGTCTGCCACAAGTGCAGGAGTGGGTTATGTTCGGTTTTTTGTTGTAAATGTTCTGAGATCGGTTTCATATACACTAGTATCAGTAGTCCAACAATAATACTAATTGCAACGATCATCCAAAACGGTGCATGCCAGCCGAGAGAATTAGCGAGTGCTAGACCAACGGGAATTCCCAAGATCTGGCTTGCTGCAAAAGCCATCTGCACAAATCCAAGCACGCGGCCCCGCACGTTTATTGCAAAAAGATCAGTAATAATTGCAAAACCAATAGAACTAAGTACACCGCCAAAAATGCCTGTGAATATTCTTGCAAAAAGTAGGAACCCATAGCTTGTTGCCATAGCGCACAGAGCTGTCCCTACTACGAAACCCATGTAAAAAAAAAGGAGCATCTTCTTTCGGTCGAATTTATCGGCAAAACCACCGACAAGAAGAGCAGAAATCCCTGCACTAAAAGCGTAGGCAGAAACCACATCGCTAAACTGTGATGTCGTAATACTCAGTTCATCCAGGAGTATTGCGCTTAGCGGTGATAAAACCATGAAATCGAGGATCACCGTAAACTGAATAAACGAAAGTATCGCTATGATGAAAATCTGATATTTTGAAAAAGTGAATTTCTCTGTACTCTTGCTGTCCATTTCTAAAAATTCTTTAAAAAATTTATGGTTTAAAGGCTCTTAAAACCATGTCAAATGTTTGTTTTAAGATCGAATCTGTAATTTTAAAAGATTTGTCTGTGAGCGTTTTTTCGTGTAGATGAAATTTCACGAGTGAATAAAAAGTACCGTAGGCGACTGACCAGAAAACCTCCGGTTCCATCTTCTCAATTTCACCGCGTGAAATTGAATTTTTTAAAAAAAGTTGCATATTTTCTTTAAAATAATTAAGCCTGACTGCTTCATGATTTACAAGCGGTGAATTGCGAAACTGCTCATAAAAGTTGTAATGGACAGGATATTTATCTATAAACTCCAAACGATTTTTCCATTGCAGCCACAGGCCATCTTTAAAAGAAAGTTCAGGTGTGAAGTCTTTCAAAGCTACTTCTGAAAATTTCTCCTGGACTTCATTGAAAAGCTGGTTTAGCAAATCTTCACGATTTTTAAAATAAATGTAGATCGTAGCAGGGGAAACACAGGCTGCCCTAGCGAGTTTTTGCATACTGAGACCGTCGAACCCTTCTGCAACGATCATTTCCATTGCTTTTTCCCGGATAGCAGCTTCTTTTTGCTCATTGCGAATTCTCATAGATGCAAATATAAATGAATGTTCATTCTTTTAAAAGTTAAATTTTTTATCTTTTTGTATTAATAACTATATGGTAGAATTAGACGGGGTGTCTAGATAGGTCTGTTCGATAAACTTTCTCTCTGCAAGGAAATAGAAAGAAAAAACAGCACATTGATTAATGGCAGAAATAATCAAACCAGGTGCGGATCTATGCAATAAAGCAAAACCATATGATTGTAACTGCCCTGCACCATACATTGGATTGCTCAGGAGCTTATATGGCCCACTGACAACAAAGTCTGTTATCTTTCGGCCAAGAAACATATCTTTCCAATAATAAATGTCTATTCCTACAACCCTGGCGGCCCATATTTTTGTAACAAAACCCGCTATTAGCAGGCCAATAGCTGCCGGAGCTATAATACGGGATTGTCCTGTCCTGCCGAGTGTATTGGCAGAGGCAGCAGAAACATAGCCAATAGAAGATCCATTGTGAAAAAACAAAAAAGCCAGGATTGCTTCGTAAATCCGAAAACCATTCTTTTCACCAAACCGTTCTATCAGCGTAGTGCGAAATCCATTCTGTGGGAGCGTAAAGAGGATAAAACCTACATATCCTGCTGTGCTCACTGCATAATAGCTAAGAGCATGGTTAAGATTTTTTTTTCGGCGTGATGAGAGATAAAGCGTAAAGCCAATGGACGCGGCCATCGCGATCGTTCTCGGCAGAGAGGCATGTTCTGGCCGGTAGCCGGAGATCGATAGGAATATTTGGGCAAAATGTTTGATTTTTTTTAACATAAGATTTTTATTTTTTTTTACAACACTATATGGAAAAAATAAGTCCCGGAAACGTAAAGTTATTTGGCCTATATTGTAAATTTGGCAAGATTATAATTTAAAGGCACTTCAAAAAAAACTTTGTTTTACAATTCATCGTTTCATCGACAGAATAATAACCATAATTAATACTATGATAAAAAATCTTATTCTTACGGCTTTAATACTTTTTTCCTGCGCACAGCATCCCGAAAAACAGGGGAACACAGAAGAAAAAGTTGTAGTTCGCAATGACACTATAGGTACCGGGTATTCCTCTGAAACGCTTGTTATCCGTAAAATCTCCGACCACACCTATCAGCATATTTCCTATTTACAAACGCAAAGCTTTGGTAAGGTGGAATGCAACGGCATGATTGTGGTCAATGGCAATGAAGCGATGATTTTTGACACACCCGCGACGAATGAAACCTCGCAGGAACTGATACAATATCTCACAAAAAAAAGCGGCATGAAGATCAAAGGTCTTATCGCCACGCATTTTCACGCAGATTGCCTTGGTGGTTTAGAGATTTTTCATAAAAACGGCATTCCTTCGTTCGCGAATAACAGGACAATCGAATTTGCAAAGGCGAAAGATTTTGCCGTCCCGCAGAATGGTTTTGACGACATGCTCACACTGAATGTTGGTGACAAAAAAGTGTATGCAAAGTTTTTCGGTGAGGGCCACACCCGGGATAATGTCGTTGGCTATTTTCCGGATGATAACGTGCTCTTCGGCGGCTGCCTTATAAAAGAAATTGGCGCAGGAAAAGGAAATTTAGAAGATGCAAATACAGCTACATGGTCAGAAACTGTGAAGAACGTAAAAGCAGAATATCCACAGGCGAAAATTGTGATTCCGGGGCACGGGAAACCGGGCGGGACAGAACTGCTAGATTATACAATTAGGATGTTTCAATAGGCAAGATTTGCTGATACATTCATAAGCTGTAGTTTTTAAAAAGCTACAGCTTTTGTTTTAAAAAACGCCGATTCATTGTATATTCACAACCAAAACGCGCACAGTTTAAAAACAATCCTATGAATTATACAATTTCTGATTATCCCGGAACATATCTGACCATTGAACTCCGGAAAGACGAGAAAATCATTGTTGAAAAAGGAACGCTGATTTATTGCGATGGAGAATACACGTTTGCAAAGAAGATTGAAGCAAAAAGCTACAAAAGCGTAATCGCAAAGATGTCAGGCAAAAGCTTTTCGTATAATGTGTACGGCGCAAAAGAGCCCTTAAAAATAGTCTTTTCAGCTAAGGATACTGCAGAGATTTTCAGCGTGGAAGTCGACGCCGATGTTCCGGTTTTCTTTGAGCCATGCCTGCATTTCGCGCGAACAGAAGGACTGGAAGTCTCGCTCGTGAATAAAGACTGGAAGAGCACATTAAGCGACGGTCTTAAACTCAAAACTGCGGGTGCAGGAACGTTGTTTTTAAAAGGATATGGCAGAGTAATCGAACTAGATATTGACAGCGAAAAAGCAATGTTCGTGGATGAAAACGCGCTTATTGCTTTTGAAGAGCGGCTCGACGTGCGAATGGTGTCAAGAGGTGTGAAGGATATTCTCACGAGCGGCGAGGGTTTTCTATTTGCAGTCCGAGGAAAAGGGAGGATCTGGCTACAAACGCGTGAGAAAATGGATTTTGCCGGTAGTGGCGGAATCGGTGGAATAGTAGATACTGTCTTTGGCGGATGAAATTAGAATA
>DASPKH010000111.1:0-3515 GCA_035628175.1 Patescibacteria group bacterium | reverse complement strand
AAACGCTGGGATTTCCGACGCAACGGCATGAAGAGTGGAAATATACGAGCGTTCAGCCGCTTTTTAAATACGAGTGGAAGACGTGTTTGCCCGATGATGCGAGCGAACTGACGCGCGAGGACATTGCGCCGCTTCTTTTTAAAAAGCTCCAGGCAACGGTTTTGGTTGTTGTAAACGGCGTTTTTAAAAAGGAATTATCCATGCTGCTTAAACAGGCGGACGGGATAATTACGACGGGTTTTAAAATCGCAGAAAGTGAAAATTCCGAGCTTTTTAAAAAACATTTCGCACAGCACGCAGCTTTTAAAAATGAAGCCTTTACGGCGCTTTCAACGGCGTTTGCGCATGACGGAGCGTTTGTATTTGTGCCAAATGGCAAAGTTGCCGAGCATCCGATTCACATTGTGAATATTATTGATTCGCGCGCGGAAAACATGATTGCACAGCCGCGTAATCTCATTATTCTCGGCAAAAATTCGCAGGCGACTATCATCGAAACAACGCACACGCTTGGTGACAACGAGAGTTTTAAAAATGCCGTGAGCGAAATTTTCCTTGATGAAAATGCAGTTTTAAAAATGCATATTGTGCAAAATGATTCAGATAATTCGTTCGCGGTGAATACGACGCAGGTGCACCAGGAGCGCACGAGCAATTTTACGGCGACGACGGTTTCACTTGGCGGCGGGATAATTCGCAATAATATGAACGCGCTGCTGAATGGTGAACATTGCGAGTCGAATTTTAATGGACTTTATGTGCTTAAAAGCCGCGAGCACGTGGACAATCACACATTGGCTGACCACGCCGTGCCGAATTGCCAGAGCAATGAGCTGTACAAAGGAATTCTCGATGATGAATCAACAGGCGTTTTTAACGGGAAAATCATGGTTCGGCCGGATGCGCAAAAGACAAATGCATTTCAGTCAAACCGCAATATCCTGCTCACGCCGACAGCCACGATGAACACGAAGCCGCAGCTCGAAATTTACGCCGATGACGTAAAATGCAGCCACGGTGCGACAACCGGCCAGCTTGATGAAGAAGCGATGTTCTATCTTCGCGCTCGTGGACTTGGTGAAGAGAAGGCGCGTGCTTTACTGCTTCATGCTTTTGCCGCTGATGTTTTGCAGAAAATTGATGTTCCTGAGCTGTGTGAAGAATTGCTTTGCCTGATTGATGAGCGCTTGCACATTGAGGACGAAGTGGTGGATGTGATGAATGAGCCGGTTTAGAAATGGATTTTGAATGGGATGAAAATAAAGCTTTGCTTAATGAAAAAGCTCATAACATCACTTTTGAAGAAGCTTTGACTGTCTTTTATGATTCAAATTCTGTTATTGCTGATGATATTGAACATTCAAATTTTGAAGTTCGCGAGATAATCATTGGTTTATCAGAAAGCGGACGACTTTTAACAGTTATTTTTACTGAACGTAGTGAGAATATTCGACTAATCAGCGCAAGAAAATCAACCAAAACCGAAGCAAAAAAGTATGAAAAAAGAATTTAGCAAAGCAGAAATTGAAGCTCACAAAGCTGAAATGTCTGATAATTATAGTTTGGAAGGTGTAAAAATAAAACCTAACAGATTTGCTAAAAAAGCTAAGAATGCGAAGACTTTTGTAATTGATGGCGATGAGCGTCGAGAGCTGATTTCTGTTGCGCTTGATGCTGATGTTGCGAAGGTTTTTAAAACGTCTGAAAGTATTAATAATGCTTTGCGGGCGATAATTTCTGCAATGCCGAAACCGCAACAGCGCGGTCGTGCTCAGTCATAGATTCTTTTTAAAGATTTTTAAAAACATGAATACAGATATTGCCATAGAAAAAACTTTTGACGTTGATAAAATACGGCTCGACTTCCCGATATTAGGGCGCGAAGTCTATGGCAAACCGCTTGTATACCTGGACAATGCCGCGACGACGCAGAAGCCGCAGAGCGTGATTGATGCCACGAGCCGGTATTATTCGGAGCTGAATGCGAATATTCATCGTGGCGTGCATTATCTGAGCCAGAAGGCGACGGACGAATACGAGGGCGCGCGCAAGCGGATTCAGGTATTTTTAAATGCGGCGAGTGAGCGCGAGATTATTTTTACGCGCGGGTGCACGGAGAGCGTGAACCTTGTGGCGGCGACCTACGGGCGCAAGTTTTTAAAAGAGGGGGATGAAATCATCATTTCGGAGATGGAACATCACTCGAATATCGTGCCGTGGCAGATGCTGGCGGAGGAAAAAGCTTTAAAAATCCGCATAGTGCCGATTGATGACCGTGGCGATTTGATTCTTGAGGAATACGAAAAGCTATTTAATGAGCGAACGAAGTTTGTGGCGATTGTGCATGTGTCGAATTCGCTTGGAACGGTGAACCCGGTGAAAAAGCTGGTTGACATTGCGCATTCGCACGGTGTTCCGATTTTGATAGATGGTGCGCAGGCGACGCCGCATGTGAAGGTAGATGTTCGCGAGCTGGACGCTGATTTTTATACGCTGTCGGGGCATAAGGTTTTTGGGCCGACGGGCGTGGGCGTGCTGTACGGAAAGGAAAAGTTTTTAAAAGAAATGCCTCCGTACCAGGGCGGCGGCGACATGATAAAGTACGTCAGTTTCGAAAAAACGATGTATAATGACCTGCCGTTTAAATTTGAAGCAGGAACACCGAATATCGCGGGCGGGATTGGCATGGCGGCGGCGCTGGATTACGTGGATTTGGTTGGGTATGACGCAATTTACCAGCATGAACATGAGCTTTTGAGCTACTGCACCGAGCGGCTTCTGGAGCTGCCGGAAGTGACGCTTATCGGCACTGCGCGGGAGAAGGCGAGCGTTGCGGCGTTTGTGCTGAAAGATATTCATCCACATGATGTCGGGACGTTTTTAGACCGTGAGGGCGTAGCGATTCGCGCGGGGCATCACTGCACGCAGCCGGTGATGAAGCGCTTTGGCATTCCGGCGAGCAATCGCGCTTCGTTTGCGTTTTATAATACGAAGAGTGAGATTGATGTGCTGGTGGAGAGTGTGAAGAAGGTAATTACGATGTTTGCGTAGATGAGTTTTAAAAAATACAAATGCACTCTTTAAAAAAAATAGCTCTACTATTGATACTTTCATCTGCAATTTCTTCATGTGAAGTCAATAAAATGGCTCATTTTAAAATAGTTAATTCTACAACTTTTAAAATTGATTCACTCACAATTGAGGCGTCGGAAACTAAGAATAACAATTTCATTTCGCTAGCTCCTGTTGAATCGAAAACATACTCTATAGATATGTCTAAAATTCCAATGGGCGAGGGAAGTTATTCTTTAAAATATTTAGTCGCTGGAAAAAGATTTGAAAAGAATTTCGGATATTTCGAAAATCAAATTCCATGGGAAAAGGAGACAGGAATTTTGATAGAAATGGACACTGTAACATATCAAATAGTTGACTAATTCTTAAATGAGGCTTCTTAACGGGTGCTATTGACGGAAAGGGTGACCGCAATTGGTAGAAAATGGCGGTGAGGGAAC
>DASPKH010000110.1:0-4740 GCA_035628175.1 Patescibacteria group bacterium | reverse complement strand
TGGTATTCCGATATTTGTGCTCGACAGGCCTAATCCGCTCGGGGTTGAGATCGTAGAAGGCGGCGTTTTAAAAGACCAGTTCAAGTCTTTTGTCGGGATTGCACCCATTCCCTACATTCACGGAATGACAATCGGCGAGCTGGCAAAAATGTTCAATGAGGAAGGCCTTTTAAAAGATAAGGCAGGAAAATCTCGCAAGTGCAGGCTCACTGTCATAAAACTCAAACGCTGGAAACGCAGCATGACATGGGATGAAACCGGCCTGACGTGGATGCCCACTTCTCCGCACATTCCTGATCCAGACGCCGTTCGCGGGATAGCCATCACGGGCTGGAGCGGCGAACTCTCCCTGCTGAATACCGGCGTAGGAACAACGCTGCCCTTCCGCTATTACGGCATGCCCGGTTTTAAAACCGAAGAATTTATTAAAGCGCTTGATGGCGTTTTTAAAAATCCGCAGCTTGTTCCCGTGAAATTCAGGCCGCTCTACGGTCGATTTTCCGGCAAGGAATGTAGTGGCGTGCTGATGTTTTTTAAAAGCGGTGATACTCTCCAGCCGTACACCGTCGGACTAGAAATGCTCTTAGCGCTCCGGCGCGTTCACCCGGAACTGTTTTTAAAAGAAAAATTTACAAAAGACCAGCAATCGATGTTCAATAAAGTTATTGGTACGGATGAAATCTTAAAGGCGTTACTGGAGAACGGGACAGACGAGGAAATACGAATGATAGCCCTGGAAGGAATCGATGAATTTTTAAAAGTACGGCAGAAATATTTACTATATGAGTAAAATTGAAAAAGCCATATCGTTTAAACGATATGGCTTTTCTTTTTTAAAAATAAAATCTATAAATCCCCTCTTCGCATATACGCCTTCCGCGTAATTGCAACAGCTACAGACACTTTTCGCGGCATGGAAATAATATTCCGGTGTGTCACGATATCCTGCCCGATAGCCATTGTCGTTGAGCCGCCGCCGTCGAGGTTCATCGCGTCGTAGCAACCGAGATACTCCATTATCTGTGCTGTTTGAGAGAGCGTAGCACCGACGCATTCTTCCTGACGGCCTGTGGCATCAATGCTCACGAGATAGATATTCTCTCCTGTTTCATCCGTACCGATGGCCGTACGGGCCAGGTTGTGCATGATAAAGCGTTTGGCTGTCGAGCCCTCGCTGTAGGCTTCATGTCCTGCCACGCCACGGCGCACAATTCGAGGTGTCCCACTCACAGCATTGGTGAATTCGATATTTTTGTAATAATTCGTTGTGAACTCCATATACAGCGTGTCGCCTTCATTGGGAATTGTCATCGTTGAATTTTTACCGAGGGAAAGGATCATACCACGAACGGGCATTTTTACATCGCCCGCGCTGACAGCTAATACCTGGCAGGCAACTTTACCATTGACTACCGGGGAGCGAAGATAGCGCAGCTGGACTTTTGTCATTTGCGATTCAATATTTTTGCTGCGTCTTTCCGCTAAAAGTAAATTCCGAAGATAATCAAGTGACAGAGGTGCCTCAGTGGAATCCCCATCAGTTTCAACACGATTTTTCTCCATATCTTCCAGTTGCTTATCAACGCTCAGGGGCGAGACATAGGGGATCGTGTCACCGGCAAAAGCATTGTAAAGCACAAGCCCGGTCGAATCGGAACGGTAATTCACCGAGACAACGGGATACTTAACACCGCGTTTGTCAACAATACTCCCTTTCAGTTTAAAAGAATCAATGAACAGCTGACCGGACGGCGTAAAAAATGCGCTCGACCACTGCTTGTGCGAACCCATCTGCACTACCTCGCCATCAATCACCACCGGCCCAATAGGCAAAGCCCGTGTGCTCCAGAAATTAGCATTAACAGCTGTGAGAACGTTCGAGTTTGTGGTAGAATCGTAACGGGCAACAATATCCTTTACCCTTTCAAGGCCATCAACGCGCCCTGCTCCTTTTAAAATCTCGAATTTATACGCAGGATTAGTAATATTAGCTTTCACAACATGAACGGAATGCTTCTCGCGGCCGATAATCAAATGTTTGTATTCCACGCCCGGAGATAGAACAGTATCAACAAGCGTCTGATACAATTCGATTTTCGGCGAGAGAACCCTTTTTACACCTTTTTTTGAAGCAGAAACCCGCGCTGTATTACGGCTTTTTTTGCTTCTGGATTTTGATGCCGTGTTTTTCTTTGATTTCTTTTTCTTTGAAGAAGCCGTAGCCTTTGATTTTTTTGTACCGGATTTCGACTTTTTTGGCTTCTGCCTCAATACCTCGGCTGCAGGGCTGGCGACGGCAAGTCCCGAGAATTCTGTGCCAACAAAACTGAATATACATAAAAAGATCAAAGCCCGTAAGCTGATCTTTTTAAAACCAAATGCTCTATTGTTCATAGTTATTGACCGAGTTTTTTATACAATTTACGAAAAGCTGTGGCAACGCTTTTATTGTTTGTCGCGGGAACGGAACGAACGCCTGATACTGCCGATATTGTACGGAAAAATCATCGAGGCATTCAGGTTGATAACGTAGTTTTTTTGCTGAAATTCTTCCAGAATTGGAAATCTTACCCTGGTCCATCGAAGCTCCCCCGCCCACGAACCAACGAAATACGAAAGCAAAACTATACAAACATACGATTCATATCTGACAAGTGAAAGTCCTAACTGCATGGAAATTAAGGCTGACAGCACTAAAATGAACATCAGGGCGAATGATTCGACTGCGTCAGTGACAATCCTTTTTTTATCGGTAGGCTCCTGAGTTCGCCTGTTTTCACGCGCGAGCGATAATGTCATGGCCAGACCGAAACTGCTGAGGGCGAAAATTAGCCACAAAAAAATATCGGCGATTTTTAAAAAAGAAAATGCAAAAAAACTTTGAAAAGCTATAATTCCCACATATTCGGTGTTCCGGCGGCGGCGCTTTCGGTCAAGCACGGTTTCGATGTCCATTTAGTCAGTTTTGTTTTGTAAATTCGCAATTGGTAATCAGTGGCCGGTAATCATCAAAAAAGTTACAACTTTTTAAAACTCAATAGAAGCGAATATCAATATGCAAACAATTCAATTTGAAAACAAGGGAAATTACGCAATCATAACATTAAACCGGCCTGACAAACTCAATGCTTTAAATGCTGAACTGCTTAAAGAATTATCCTACCAGCTCGACAGCATAAAGGCAAATGATTCAATCCGCGCACTCATCATCACCGGCAGTGGCCAGAAAGCATTTGCTGCAGGCGCCGACATTGCTGAGCTGCACAGGGAAACTGGCGAAACCGGCGCAGAATTTGCGCAACGCGGCCACAACGTGCTCTTACAGATTGAACGTTTAGGAATTCCTGTTATTGCTGCGGTCAATGGCTTTGCCCTTGGCGGCGGTTGCGAAGTGGCGCTTGCCTGCCATATCCGCTTTGCCTCAGAAAATGCAAAGTTTGGTTTACCGGAAATTAACCTTGGAATTATCCCAGGCTACGGCGGAACGCAGCGAATGACACATCTCATCGGAACGGCAAAAGCGCTGGAATTTATCCTGACAGGCGATATGATCACGGCCGCAGATGCTGAGCGGCTCAGCCTTGTGAATAAGGTAGTTCCGCAGGAAGAGCTTTTAAAAACAGCGGAAGAGCTGGCCGGAAGAATTGCGGCTAAAGCGCCTATTGCAGCAAAGGCTGCACTTGCGTCAGTGCGCGCTGCGCAGGAACTTGAGTATAATGACGGAATCCAGTTTGAGATCACGAAATTTGGTGAAGTGTGCGGAAGCGCGGATTTTAAAGAAGGCACAAAAGCGTTCTTAGAAAAACGCACGGCAAATTTTACCGGGAAGTAGTTTTAAAGAGTTTTAAGACCATGTTTTTTTACAATTACATTGCGCTGCCGATTTTAAAAACAGTTGCAACAGTCGGTGGGAATTTTAATAAAAAGATCGCCGATCGGGAGCGCAATGTGCGCAAATCTTTTAAAGCTCTGGAGAAAATTCCGTATAAAACCAGACGCGTCTGGTTTCATGCTGCTTCCGTGGGTGAATTTGAGCAGGCGAAACCTGTGATTGAGCATTTAAAAGCCCTAGTGCCGGACGTATGTATCATCGTTTCTTTTTTTTCGCCTTCAGGCTTTAACACACAGAAAAATTACAAATTCGCCGATGCTGTGCTGTATATGCCATTGGACACAGAACGAAATGCGCGTGAATTTGTGCATCTGATAAAGCCAGACGTAGCCATTTTCGTTCGCTATGAGGCATGGTACAATCATCTCCGGGAATTGCACCTGCGCGGCACCCCCACCTTCCTCATCTGCGCAACGCTCTCACAGAGGGATGTGTGGAGCTACCCATTTTTAAAAAACATCCGTACCAAAACATATTCTTTTTTTTCAAAGATTTACACTGTCAGTACCGAGCAGACAGAACGTTTTAAAAAACTTGCGTTGTCCGTACCGATTGAAACGCTGACTGATACGCGGTTTGACCGTATTGTTAAGATCATTGATGCAACGCGCAAAGAAGAGCTTATCCCGGAAGATTTTTTTAAGAAAAACCATTTTGTGCTTGTAGCAGGGAGCACGTGGGAAGGCGATGAAAATATAATACTCGAAAGTTTTAAAAGCCTTTCTCCTGAAAGCCAAAGGCGCATAAAGCTGGTACTGGTGCCACACGAGCCGACTGAAGAGCACATTGCGCTTTTAAAAACTAAGCTGCCAGACGCTGTGATCTTAAGCGAAATTTCACAAACCCAA